>SVJL01000045.1 GCA_015068985.1 Oscillospiraceae bacterium | reverse complement strand
TGATTCTGCATCCGACACACGGTTTAAAGCTGCTCTGGAAGAGAAAATTGCCTCTCTTTCATCACCAAAACGCTCAGGTGCAAGGTTGAATGTAATCTCTGCCCGAATTTCTGAAGCAGAACTTCAGGCACTTTCGCTGTCGCGTCAGATAAATGAGCTGGAAGAACAATGCAAACAAACAGAAGATGCTGAAGAAAAGCTAAAGAATCGTCAAAAAGAGCTGGAAGCGACTCAGCTTAAGTGGGAAATCCCACAAAGCAGTATCGACACATCTTTCTTTGAAAAAATGGCACAAACCGAAAAAGAGAACCTTGATGAACTAAAAAATCAACTTTCCTGCCTTTCGGAAGTCAGATTGCCGGCTGTGCCTTTGGCATCTTTCTTTTCGCTCTTCCTACTGTTTGCTTTTTTGTGTGTTTTTTTGCTTTTCAAAATGCAATATGCTCTCGGTGCTGTTTGCGGCGTTTTGTCATTTGTTTTTGCCGGTGCGTCAGCATGGGTTTTGTTTCGCCACATAAGTCGAAAAAACACACGGCTTTTTTCTAAAATTTCTCTGGAGAGCAGGATTGCCGATTCTGTCAAAAAACTAAACGACCTTCAATTGCAGATATCTTCTCAAAAATACACTGGAACAGTGACGGAAATTGACGAAATGGGCAATCCTCAAACAAATTTCTTTACAAATGATAAAATAAATGATATAATTAATAAGATTAACCGACTCACAGAAGAGATGACGGTTTTGTCGTTGCGTCGCAAAACGCTTAAAATTCGCATTGACGAATTAATCGAGCAACGAAATGCGCTATATGGTGAAACAAAAAATCTTTCTGCCGAGGCAGACGAAATTCGCTCAAAGCTGAGTGTGTACAAAACTGCTCTTGGCATATTGGAAACGGCGTTTTCAAAAATGAGAGAAGATTTTGCTCCAAGACTTTCGGAAAGTGCATTCAGCATTTTTTCCGAGGTTTCAGATTCGGTCTATGGCGCAGTGTTGTCCACCGAAAGCTTCGATGCGTCGGTCAGGGTTGGTGATGAGTTCAAAGACTCACGCTGTCTGAGTTCAGGCACCAGAGACCTTTTGTATTTGTCGCTGCGCATTGCTGTGTGCAATTGTATTTCTGATGCAGATGCGCCGCCAATGTTTTTTGACGATTGTTTTTCGTCGTTTGATGACGAAAGATGTGCCAGAATGATAAAAAAATTATATTCTCTGTCGGCAAAGCAACAGCTTTTTGTGTGTACGTGCCGAAGCAGAGAAGCTGAAATTTCGGGAGATTGTCCGTATTCAAAGGTAATCTCATTATGAAAGGATGGTTATAATGGCTAATGCTGAATTTGATCTTGCAAATGGCAAGATGATGATTGAACCTGAAGTTATTGCAAAAATAGCAGGCTATGCTGCCACTATGTCTTACGGTGTTGTGGGAATGGCATACCGTTCAAAAACCGACTCTGTTGCAAGCCTTTTGAAAAAAGAAAACATAACAAAGGGCATAAAGGTTATTGTGTCGGAAGATGGCAAAATCACCGTTAATATTCACATTATCATCGAATACGGTGTAAACATTAACGTGATAGGCAAAAGCATCATAAAGAGTGTTAAATATCAGATAAATCATATGACAGGTTTAGAAGTTGAACAGGTCAACATCCACGTTGAAGGGTTCAGGGTTGGGGAAGAACAGGAGTGAATCAGTTGATAAGAGAAATTAATTCCAAATATTTTGTGGATATGTTAGTTTCCGGTGCCAACAACCTCATCAATCACCGTCAGGAAGTTGACGACATGAACGTTTTCCCGGTTCCCGACGGCGACACCGGCACCAATATGTCCATGACAATGCAGTCTTGCGTTCCTGGGCTCAGAGCCAACGAAAACACCACAGTTGCAAAGGTTGCTGCATCAATTGCTAACGATAGTCTCCGTGGTGCAAGAGGAAACTCGGGCGTTATTTTGTCGCAGTTTTTAAGAGGCTTTAAAAAAGCCTTTGCCGATTCGGTAACCTGTGATGTTGCATTGTGGGCAAAAGCGTTCAAAAGTGCTACCGACAGTGCCTACCGTGCAGTTATGAAACCCACCGAGGGCACAATTCTAACCGTTGCACGCGAGATGAGCGAATGTGCTGTTAAATATGCTCCCGAATTTGAAGATTTTCACGAATTTTTTGCCTTGGTAACCGATGCCGGCAATAAGGCTCTTGCCCGCACACCCGAGCTTTTACCCAAGCTTAAGCAGGCAGGAGTTGTAGATTCCGGCGGTCAGGGACTTATGTATATAATCGAGGGTATGTATTATTATGTGTCGAAGGGCAAAATAATCGAGCTTCTCGAAGATAATTCAGCCAACACAGCCTCTGCGGCTCAGACTGTTGATGAAGAAATCCGCTTTGCATATTGTACCGAGTGTATTATAGACAAAAACGAAAAAGGCAAATCTGCGTTTAAGTTCAAATCAAGTGTCGAAAATTTAGGCGACAGTATGGTTTTTGTTGATGATGACGACCTTGTTAAAATTCATATTCACACCAACGAACCCAACATCGTTTTGGGCGAGGCTCTTAAAATAGGCAGTCTTGCCAGTGTGAAAATCGAAAATATGCGTCTTCAGCATAACGACATAATAAATTCTAAAAACGACGAAAAAGCCGAAGAACCTGTTGGCGAAAAAACAAAATATGCTTTTGTTTCGGTTGCTGCAGGTGACGGTCTTGTTGCTGTCCTCAAAGATCTTGGCGTTGGTGCAATAATTGAGGGTGGTCAGACAATGAACCCAAGCACCGAAGACTTTTTGGATGCAATCAAAAAAATTAATTCCGACAATATTTTTGTTTTCCCCAACAACAAGAACATCATCCTTGCCGCCGAGCAGGCAGCAAAGCTCTCCGACAAAAACATTATTGTTGTGCCAACAACAAGTGTTACCCAAAGTATGAGCTGTATGCTGGTGTTTGACGAAGAGGTTGAGGCAGACGAAAATAAATCAGCTTTTGAAGAAGTTATTGCTTCAATAAAATGTGCTCAGATAACAAACGCCGTGAGAGACACATCGGTTGATGATGTTGAAATCAAAGAGGGCGATTATCTCAGCATTGTTGACGGCAAAATAAAAGCTTCCGAAAAAGACACCGATTCTGCAGTTATGGCAGCTCTTGAAAGAATGGTCGATGAAGAATCGGGCACCATATCTTTGTTTAGCGGAGCCGACATAACCGAAGATGATGCAGAGGCTCTTTGCGAAAAAATTGAAGAGCTCTATCCCGACTGTGACGTTATGCACACAGTTGGTGCTCAGCCTGTGTATCACTATCTCATTTCAGTCGAATAATCTGTTTTGAAAAGATGCCTTTTTTGGCATCTTTTCGTGGCTTTTGGTGCTTATCTTGCCTATACATTGATTGTATGATAAATTATTGTTTATAGGTGAGATGGAACATTGAAAATGCGTTGTAGGGCACAGCCTTTAGGATGTGCCGAAAAGCGGTTCGTCGAGAATCGCCCCTACAAATCCAATAGCCTAAACAGTACTACAAACAATAATACACTGTTACCGGAGAATTTTTATGAATAACATTAGTCAATCTCAAATTGAATATCTTAATTCACCAATCACTGTGCTAAAGGGCATTGGCCCCAAAAAGGCACAGCTTTTCTCACGCCTTGGCATCAATACCATATGGGATCTTGTGTACTATTTTCCGGGCTCCTACGATGACCGCCGAAAGGTGTGTATGCTCAGAGAATGCATTCCCGGTGAACTGTGTTGCGTAAAGGTGCGCCCGATAAGGCAAATTATTGAACGAAAAATAAAACCCAAGCTTTCAATTTTTTTGCTGTATGCATCAGATGGTTACGACACAGTAACAATAAAATGGTTCTCGGCACCATTTTCAAAGCCAAAGGTGTTGTCGGGCCACGAATACACCGTGTATGGACAAATGCGGGAAATTGGCGGCAAAAAAGAATTTGAAATGCGGTATATGGAAGACAGCGAGAACCCACGCTACACCGAGGCGATAATTCCAATCTACCCTGCAACCTCCGGTCTTAGCTCAAAGGTAATATCCGAAGCAGTCACCATGGCACTCGAATCGGTCAATGCTCTTTCCGATTGTTTGCCGGAGCAAATAACCAAAAAATACTCTTTGATGAATTTGCTCGATGCAGTCAAAACTTTGCACCGTCCTGATGATTTTCATAATCTTAAGGCAGCTCACGACCGTCTGGCGTTTGAGGAGCTTTTTGTGCTCACACTTGCTCTTTCGTTTATAAAAAAACGCCGTGTTGACAAATCAGGCATAACCATAAATGCAACATCTCACGTTCGGGAGTTTGCATCACGTCTTCCGTTCATTCTCACCGACGGTCAGAAGCAGACTATTAACGACATCTGCTCAGATTTGAAATCCCAAAAACCAATGAACCGACTTGTGCAGGGGGATGTTGGCTGCGGTAAAACTGCTGTTGCAGCCGCCATTTTGTATGCTACAGCAAAATCCGGCTATCAGTCGGCGTTTATGGCACCTACTGAAATTCTGGCAAATCAGCATTACAACACCCTCACCTCGCTTCTTGGCTCCGAAGTTCGTATTGCTCTTTTCACCTCATCTGTCAAGGGCAAAGCAAGGCTTTCTGAGGCAATTGCAAAAGGCGAATACGACATTGTCGTCGGCACTCACGCTCTCATAGAGGGGAAGCTGCAGTTTTCAAATTTAGCTCTTTGCATAACCGACGAGCAACACCGCTTTGGCGTGAATCAAAGAGCAATGCTTTCATCCAAGGGCATTTCGCCCCATGTTCTTGTTATGAGTGCCACACCCATTCCGAGAACTTTGTCTCTTATTCTTTACGGCGATTTGGATATTTCTGTCATAAAATCAATGCCAAAGGGCAGACAGACCATAGAAACATACCACATTTTGCCAAACATAAGAGAACGGGCATATGGCTTTGTGCGAAAAGAGGTTTCGCTGGGGCACCAGTGCTATGTTGTGTGCCCGTTGGTTGAAGATTCGGAAGCCATCGAAGCCTCATCTGTTGAACAAACCATCTCCGTTCTTCGCACAGGAGCTCTCAGAGGTCTCAGCGTCGAGTGTGTTCACGGTAAAATGAAGGCCGACGAAAAAGACGAAATAATGAACAGGTTCAAGAATAATGAGATAAACGTTCTTGTGTCCACAACGGTCATAGAAGTTGGGGTAGATGTTCCCAATGCAACCGTTATGCTCATCGAAAACGCCGAACGCTTTGGGCTTTCTCAGCTTCACCAGCTTAGGGGCAGAGTTGGCAGGGGAGACTACAAGTCATATTGTATTTTGGTATCCGATTGCACAACCGACAACTGCCGTGAAAGAATGAAAATAATGACCGAAACCACCGACGGGTTCGAGATTTCCCAAAAAGATCTGGAGCTGAGGGGAAGCGGTCAGTTTTTCGGCACCCGTCAGCACGGTGTGCCTGAGCTTAAGGTTGCCAATCTTTTTTCTGATGCACATCTTTTGCAGAATGCAGTAGAATCTGCCAAAGAGATAATTCAGGCAGATGCCGCACTTTCATCGCCCGAGCTTGCCAATATCAGGGGGCGGATTGATGCTCTTTTTGCCGAATTTGACGGCTATGATATATTCAACTGATAAAAAATATTACAGTAATATTAATATTTAGAAAAAAAGGCTTGAAATATCTACATATTGTGTTATAATTGATAATAAAACTATATTTTGAGGTGTTGTATGTTTGAAAAGTTGTCGTTTATAGAGGATAGATTTGCTGAGTTAGAACAAAAAATCAGCGACCCACAAATCATAGCAGATCAGGATCAATGGCGCAAACTTTGCAAAGAACATTCCGACATTACTCCTATTGTTGAAAAGTATCGCGAATATAAAGCCTTAAACGATAATATCGAAGAGGCGGCACTTATGCTTTCCGAACCGGGACTCGATAAAGACGAAAAACAAATGATCGAAGACGAGGTGATAGAGAGCAAACGCCGTATAGAGCTTGTGTGTGAAGACATCAAGATCCTTCTTCTTCCCAAAGATCCCAACGACGACAAAAATGTTATTGTTGAAATCAGGGGCGGCACAGGCGGTGACGAAGCGGCTCTTTTTGCGGCAGACCTTTTGCGTATGTATTCAATGTATGCCGAAACCCGTCGCTGGAAGGTAGAAATGCTCTCTGCCAACGAAACCGACATTGGCGGCTATAAGGAAGTCACCTTTGCCATCAATGGCGACAGTGCCTATTCGAGACTCAAGTTTGAAAGCGGAGTTCACCGTGTTCAGCGTATTCCGTCAACCGAGTCAGGTGGTCGTATTCACACCTCCGCCGCAACAGTGGCAGTTCTTCCCGAGGTTGAAGATGTGGAGGTCGAGATCAATGCCAACGACCTCAGAATAGATGTTTTCCGTGCGGGAGGCCCCGGCGGTCAGTGCGTTAACACAACCGATTCTGCTGTCCGCATAACCCACATCCCGACAGGTGTTGTTGTTTCCTGTCAAGATGAAAAATCACAGCACAAAAATAAAGACAAAGCAATGAAAATTCTTCGTTCAAGAGTTTATGATATGATGCTTCAGAAGCAAAACGATGCCATTTCACAGCAACGAAAAAGTCAGGTTGGTTCAGGTGACCGAAGCGAACGTATCAGAACCTACAATTTCCCTCAGGGCAGAGTCACCGATCACCGCATCGGTCTCACTATTCATCGCCTCGATTCTTTTATGAACGGTGACCTCGACGAGGTTATCGATGCTTTAATAACATCTGACCAGAGCGAAAAGCTCAAAATGAACGAAGTCTGATAAAGCTCACACAGGAAGTGCGTCAATGAAAACCAAGGTTATAACACAAGAGAATATTCACGAAGCCGCCAAGTGTTTGGCAGATGGCGGCACGGTTGTTTTTCCCACCGAAACTGTCTATGGTCTCGGTGCCGATGCTTTCAACGATGACGCCGTTTCCAAAATATTTGAAGCCAAGGGCCGTCCGGGAGATAATCCCCTTATTGTCCATATATCACACGTTTCTCAGCTTTCACGTCTGGCAAAAAATGTTTCGCCCCGTGCAAAGCTCCTTATCGAAAAATTCTGGCCCGGTCCGCTTACTTTGATTTTACCAAAATGCGATAGCGTGAGCAGCAGGGTAACAGCAGGTCTTGAAACGGTTGCTGTCCGCTTCCCATCTAACCCGATTGCTCAAAATCTCATTTCACTCAGTGGCACTCTTGTTGCCGCACCAAGCGCAAATCTTTCGGGCAGTCCAAGTCCTACGGTGTGTGCCGATGTGGTTGATGACCTCGATGGCAGAGTTGACTATATCATCGACGGCACAGGCTGTGAGATTGGTCTTGAATCCACAGTTGTTGATGTCTCAACCGGCAAAACAGTTGTCCTGAGGCCCGGGGGTGTAACTCTTGAAATGATAAAAGAGCTCATACCCGACGCCGAGCTGGATAAAGGCCTTATTGATGCTGATTCCGTCCCCAAATGTCCGGGACTGAAATACACTCACTATTCTCCCAAAGCAGATGTTATAGTTGTTCAGGGAGAGAAGAAAAACGTCAGAGCCTACATTGGCTCAATGCTTTCTCAAAATTCCGATTGCGGTGTTCTCACCTATGGCGGCGGCACCTATGATGGTGCAAAGCTTGTGCTCGATGCCGGAGCCGATATGACATCATATGCTCACAATCTTTTTTCTCATCTTCGGACATTCGACAAGCACGGTGTTTGCACAGTATATGCAGAGTTCAATCCCGAAAACGGAATGGGCACGGCAGTGCGTAACCGGTTGTATAAGGCGGCAGGTCACAAAATAGTTGAGGTATAATTTATGAATGTTATGTTTGTTTGCACAGGCAACACCTGCCGTAGTCCAATGGCAGAAGGTTTTCTAAAAAAGCTTGTGTCCGATTCGGGCAAAGGCGGTATCAATGTATGCTCACGCGGGCTGGCTGCAGCCACGGGCGAAAGTGCAAGCAAAAACTCCATAATTGCCGCAGCAGAACACGGTGTCAACATTTCGTCTCACGCATCTTGTCAGTTAAGCATTGAAGATGTTCAGAGTGCAGACCTAATCCTCACAATGACCGCATCTCACGCATCAGCCATCAAATCGGCGGTTCCTGATGCAAAAAATAAGGTGTTTTCTCTTTCTCAGTTTGTTGGCTCTTCCGACATATCCGACCCGTACGGCGGAAACATTGAAGTGTACCGCAAAAGTGCATCAGAGATTATGGATGCAGTGAAAAAAGTATTTTTGAAATTAAGTGATGAATCTCAATGAACATACATTACGATTTTTTAAAAGAAGAATATCTCGACGAAATTGCTCGTCTTGATCAAGTTTGCTTCACCATTCCCTGGAGCAAGTCCCTCTTTGCATCAGAGCTTTCAAACCCCAATGCTCACTATGTTCTTGCTTTTTCAGACGGCTCTGTGGCAGGCTACTGCGGTTTGCAGGCGGTTGCAGGGGAGGGCAGCATCACCAACATTGCGGTTTTGCCTCAGTTCAGAGGCTTGGGCATTGCTTCAGAGCTTTTAAAAAAAATAATAGATTATGCCAACGAACAGAACCTCGAATTTGTAACTTTAGAGGTAAGGGAGTCTAACCGGATTGCCATTGGTCTTTATCTAAAGTTTGGCTTCCGAGAGGTTGGCAAAAGAAAAAATTATTATTCCGATAACCACGAAACAGCCATTTTAATGACTAGGTTTCTTTCATAAAATTCAGCTATTTTTGCTTTATTTAAGGCGGTGATAATTTGTCGTTAATACTCGCAATTGAATCATCCTGTGACGAAACAGCCGCAGCCGTTGTTAAAGACGGGCGATGCATTCTTTCAAATGTGATTTCTTCACAAATTGAAACCCACAAAAAGTTTGGCGGCGTTGTGCCCGAGGTTGCATCACGAAAGCATCTGGAGGCAATCAACGTTGTTATAGCTCAGGCGGTTGAGGATGCAGGCGTCACTCTTGGTGACCTTGACTACATAGCCGTAACCTATGCTCCCGGTCTTGTGGGGGCGTTGCTTGTTGGTGTGTCGGCGGCAAAGGCTCTTTCACTTGCACTCGGCATTCCCCTTATTCCCGTTCATCACATACGGGGACACATATGTGCCAATTTTATTGAACATCAAAGTCTCCAACCACCGTTTGTATGTCTGGTTGCATCGGGAGGTCACAGCCACATTGTCCACGTTAAAGATTACACCGACTTTGAAGTTCTTGGTCAAACCCGTGACGATGCTGCAGGCGAAGCCTTCGACAAGGTTGCCAGAGTTTTGGGCTTGGGTTATCCAGGAGGCCCCAAAATTGATGCTTTGGCAAAAGAGGGCAACGAAAATGCAGTGGAATTTAAAAAAGTGAAATTTCCGGGCGACAGTCTGGATTTCAGTTTCAGCGGCATAAAAACCGCTGTCATAAATCACTACCACAATATCGAGCAAAAGGGCGAAGAACCCAACAAGGCCGATATAGCCGCCAGCTTTCAAAAAAGCGTGTGTGAGGTAATGATAGACCATCTTCTTGAGGCAGCCGAGCGAACCGGTTGCACCAAAATTGCCCTTGCGGGAGGAGTTGCATGCAACTCGAGGCTTAGGGCAGAGCTTGAAGCAAGATGCGGCTCATTTAGTCTGTACTATCCCTCACCCATACTTTGCACCGACAACGCAGCTATGATTGGCTGCAGCGGTTATTATGAAGCTCTTGCTTCCAATTTTGCCGATTTGTCACTCAACGCAATACCATATCTTGGAATTAAATAACAGGAGGTTAAAAAATGAAAAATCTAATGAAAAAAACACTTGCAGTAGCAACTGCAGCAGCATTGTCACTCACAATGTCAATCTCAGCCTTCGCAGCAAAGTTTCCTGATGTAACCAACGCAAATTACCCATGGGCCGTTGAAGCAATCGAATCAATGGCAGAAAAAGGCATCATAAAGGGTTACGAAGACGGCTCGTTCAATCCGGCAAAAACAGTGTCTAAGCTTGAATCTCTTGTTCTTATTTCAAGAATTCTTGGTGTTAACATCGAAGAAAACACCCGCATTGCAGAAGCATCGTGGGACACCTACGGTGACATTATCACAGAATACGACCTTTCTTTCGGCGAACAGGAAATTGCCTATCTTTTGGCAAAGAGAATCCTTACCGTTGAAGAACTCGAAAACTATATTGCTTCCGCAAACCGTGACGATGGTCTCAAAAGATACGAAGCAGCAACACTTTTGGTTAAAGCACTCGATGCAGAAAGAACAATTCCTGCCGATATCGTGTCCACTCTTACTTACGCAGACGCATCCGACATTCCCGCTCAGGCTAAAAAATATGTTGCATATGCTTCTTCCAAAGAGCTTTTGCAGGGCGTTGGCGACAATCGCTTTGCTCCCAACGACACCGTAACACGTGCTCAGGCAGCAGTTATTTTACATAAGCTCGAAACTGCAACTCAATACACCTACAAATCAGGTATTGTTTCTTCCATAGACTCAACAACCCGTCAGATAAAAGTTAAACAGGCAGATGAAAATATTCTTGCACACTACATCATCTCCGACACTCTTATTCGCTATAACGGCGAAGTTATAGGAATCAACGACATAGAAGTTGGCTACGATGCAACCCTTACCTATAAAGACGATACTCTCTATGCAATCGACTTTACCGATGCACTCGTTGACGACATCATCAGAGGTTCATTTGTTGGTTCATCTTCTTCAACTGCAAAAGGAACAGTTATCACACTTAATGTTATCGAAGATAATCACATTGCCCTCGACACAACAACCAAAACAGAGTTCAAGGTTGCCGATGGTTGCATCATTACCTACAACAACAACACCTGTGCTCTCACAACCCTTAAAGCAGGCTACTATGTAACCCTCACCGTTGAAGATGGTTATGTAACTGTTATTGAAGCAGTCAATAAAGAAAAAACAATTTCCGGCCGTGTTGATGAAGTTATAATCGAACCCTTCTATAAACTCAAGATTGAAGAAAACGGCGGCGAAGTCAACGAATACAATCTTGCTTCCGATGTTAAAGTAACACGTAACGGCAAATCTTCAAATGCCCGTGCGGTTCTTGCAGGTGACAGCGTGAGCATCACCACAAGCTACGGCATAATCAAATCTATTGTTGCAACAAGCAAGCCTTCTGCAAAAACAGGCATAATCAAAGAGGTTATCATCTCCAGCACACCAAAGCTCACTCTCACCTATGACGGAGTAGACACAACCTACTATATGGCAGCAGATGCCGAGATAACACTCAGCAACGCTGAAGCAACATTCTATGACCTGAGAGTTGGTCTTGCTGCTTCCGTAAAGCTCGAAAGCGACACAATTGTTTCTCTCGAAAGTGTTCTCAGTGATGATGTTATCACATGGACAGGTACCGTTACAAATGTAAACAGCTCCTACGGCCTTGTTCAGATTGAATTTGTCGATTCAACCACAGGTCAGACAAGAACCGAATCTGTGTATGTTAAAGAAAAGGCTTCTATCGTAGATTACGAAACTCAGAAAGCTAAGAAACTTTCCAACATCACCCCCGGTATGAAAATTAACGTTACCGGTTCAATGCAGACAGGTCTCTTTGAAGCTGGTGCAATCATTATTATAGGATAATAAATCTTTTAAATCAAAAACTGACTTCGCATTTGCGCGGAGTCAGTTTTGCTTTAAATTTACATAATAGTTCAAATTTCAAAAGATACTTGTCTTTTTGTGTAATTATGTGATATAATTAATAAGAAAGATTTAATGTCACTAAAGAACGTTTATTCAGGCTGTGATATTAGCAGGAGGGATTTGTATGTATTTTATAAAGCCTACAGCGGAGTTTGATTTAATAAGTTTTGGCGAAGTAATGCTTAGACTTTCGCCTCCCGATAAGGAGAAAATTTCACAAAGTGAGGTTTTTGAAAAAAATTGCGGCGGTTCAGAATTTAATGTTGCATCAGGTGCGGCAAACCTTGGCATGCGTTCTGCCATTATGACAAAGCTGCCCAAAAACAAGATGGGGCATTTTATTGCCAGACGTATCAGGTACGGCTCTGTTTCTGATGACTATGTAGTATGGGATAACAGCGACACTAAGCGTCTTGGTATTTATTATTATGAAAGCGGTGTATATCCGCGCAAGTCTGCAGTTGTATATGATAGGGCGGCATCTTCTGCGTGCTCACTTAAGCTTTCAGAAATCCCTGACGAAATTTATGAAAAAACGAGGATGTTTCATATAAGCTCAATTTCATTAGCACTCGGTGAGCAGCTTAGACATACGGCTGTTGAAGTGATTAAAAGAATGAAAAACAGTGGTGTTGCGATTAGCTTTGATGTTAATTACCGTGCGGCTTTGTGGAGCGAGCAGGAGGCAAGAGAGGTTATAAAGACAATACTTCCTGTGGTTGATATTTTGTTTGTTTCTGAGGAAACTTCAAGAAGAATGATGCAAAAGGAAGGAACAATTGATGAAATAATGAAAAGCTATGCAGATGAATATGGTTGCAAAATAGTTGCAACAACACGTCGTGAGGTTGTAAGCCCCACAAAACATAATTTTGGCTCCAGGGTTTATTTCGATGGGAAGTTTTACGAAGAGCCGCACTACAAAAATATTGAGGTTATTGATCGGGTAGGAAGCGGTGATGCATATGTTGCAGGAATGCTCTATGGAATTCTTTCGGGAGGAAGTATAGAAGATTCTATGGCATATGGAAATGCACTAAGTGCTATTAAAAATACTGTGTCGGGCGATATGTCCATAAGCTCAATTGACGAAGTAAACTCAGTTATCGACTCTCACAGAACAACGGGTGTGCAGGATGAAATGGTAAGATAAATAATATTGTAATAACGATGACAACAATCGAATGTGTATAATCTGTTTGTCATATGCGCATAATATGTTGATTAACATTGCTTCGTCTGATAGATTTAAAACAGACTTAAAATTAGCTTTGAAAATAGGCTATAGGATTGAACTGCCTGAAGAAGTTGTTAATAAACTTGCAGGTGGTATCGTATTGGAACTGGAACTCATAGTGATTTATTTTAACAAAAACCGATGCGGATCTCTTCCTGCATCGGTTTAAAATTTTTATCTATGACTTGATACGAACTATTACAAGGCATCTAAAACTTTAGCAGAATTAATCGATGCAATAGATGACTTTTGTAGATATTCTATTATCAGGGAGAATGACGATGAGGTTATGGAACTTAGAGATCAGATAAATGAAATCACAGACAACGACTACATCGTTATGCTTTCAGCGTATATGTGTACTGCGGAAGATGGTGATGAAATCATTGAAGCATTGTACGAGTTTGTTTCAAATTGTAAAGGCTTTGTTGATGCTGATGAAGAAATGACTCAGCAAGTAACAAAAGAAGAATTTGAAGAAGTTTTGAGCGAATGTGAGGACAAGTGTGCCCTCGTGAGTTGCATCGAAGAGTCCCATACAATTAATGTTGCTGAAGTTCCAATGTATAACAAGTATAGAGAGTTTGGTTTACGATTCAAAAATAATGCGATCAATTTATTCCTTCCTAAAATAGATATTAATACCGATACAAAGAAATTCATCGGAGAAGAACTTGGAATCATCCTGTATAAACTTCTATCGGAGAAATTCACACCAGAGTATTTGCGTCATGAGATGAACAGGTATATCGGTGAATCACGAAATAGGGAAGAGCCAACCAAGGAATTATTCAAAGAATACTTCTATCAGGTTGTATTATATAAAGAAAGAAAGCCCGGAATTTATTTGGAAATTGATGACCATATGCGACGTATATTTGTTTTGGAATTTTTCAAACGAATCATCCGGGAGTATTTAGAAAAACAAGAAGGTAAATCCTCTGCGAATAACAGCAGGGTTTTTACATAGATATTCTCCAACTTGGTACTGCCGGTACGGAAAATGGTGAAGTTTTTATAATTTTTTTCATGCACCGCTCCTTGCCGTATCGGCAGATACAAAGGAAAAAATTAGGCGATCGGACCTCGTTAATATAGTTTTTAGTTTTTGATTTTGGATTTTTCATCATATCACATCCTTTCAAAAAAACAGAATTATGTACATACTATTTTTCCTAAATTATTGAATTTTCAAACTAGATGTGTTATAATGTAAATAAAATTATAATGGGTTAAGTGTAGCCAAAAATGACCAGCGAT
>SVJL01000044.1 GCA_015068985.1 Oscillospiraceae bacterium | reverse complement strand
CCCTCTTCCGGTTCTCGAAAAAGCACAGGCTGAGCTTGTTTGCTATGGAGAATCAGGAATGTCAGTAATGGAGATGAGTCATCGCTCGTCAGATTATCAGAAAATCATAGATGATTGCGAAGCACTCCTCAGAGAGCTCCTTTCTATTCCCGATAACTACAAAGTCCTCTTTTTGCAGGGCGGTGCATCAAGCCAGTTTGCAATGGTGCCCCTTAACCTTTATGGTGAAAACAAAAAAGCAGACTATATTTTAACAGGTCTCTGGTCCAAAAAGGCTCAGAAAGAGGCTGCAAGATATGGTGAAGCAAAAATCATCGCATCTTCTGATGATAAGGTTTTCAACTATATCCCCGCAATTGACAAATCAATGTTCAGCCCCGATGCTGACTATGTTCACATTACATACAACAACACAATCTACGGCACAAAATATGCAAGCGTGCCCGACACAGGCGATGTTCCTCTTGTTGCCGATATGTCATCTTGCATTCTTTCCGAACCCGTTGATGTGTCCAAATTTGGCATAATCTATGCAGGTGCTCAGAAGAATATGGCTCCCGCAGGCCTCACTGTTGTTATCATCAGAGAAGACCTCATCGGCAAAGCTCTCGACATCTGCCCCACAATGTTTGACTATAAAACCCATTCCGAAAACGGCTCAATGTTTAACACTCCTCCAACATACACCATCTACATCTGCAAGCTTGTTTGCGAATGGCTCAAAGAAAACGGCGGTATTGATGCAATGCACAAAACCAACCTCAAAAAAGCCGAAATTCTTTATTCATATCTTGACTCAAGCGAAATGTTCTCTGCAACTGTTGCAAACCCCGACGACAGATCTCTTATGAATGTTCCTTTTGTAACAGGCAATGACGAACTCAACGCAAAATTCATCAAAGAAGCAACAGCCGCAGGCTTTGTTAACCTCAAAGGTCACAGAACAGTTGGCGGTATGAGAGCTAGTATCTATAATGCAATGCCCGTTGAAGGTGTTCAGGCTCTTGTTGACTTTATGAAAAAATTTGAAGCAGAAAACAAATAAGTTTTGGAGGCAATTTCAATGTTTGAAGTATTAACCCTCAACAAGATTGCAAAATGCGGTCTTGATAATTTGAGCACAGATATTTATGCAATAACAGACGAAGTTAAAAATCCCGATGCCATTATTCTCAGAAGCTTTAAGATGCACGATATGGAACTTCCCGAAAACCTTAAGTGTGTTGCAAGAGCTGGTGCCGGCACCAACAATATTCCCATCGACAAATGCTCCGAAAAGGGTATTGTTGTGTTCAACACTCCCGGTGCAAATGCAAATGCTGTAGCAGAGCTCACAATTGCAGGTCTTCTTTTGGCATCAAGAAAGATTGTTGACTCTATTGAATGGGCAAAAACCTTAAAAGGCGAGGGCGACAATGTTGGAGCACTTGTTGAAAAAGGCAAAAGTGCATTCGGCGGTCCCGAAATTCTTGGCAAAAAGCTTGGTGTTGCTGGTCTTGGTGCAATTGGCGCAAAGGTTGCAAAGCTTGCACAGGCTCTTGGCATGACAGTTGTTGGCTATGATCCGTTTATCACAGAAGAAGCTGCCAAAAATCTTGGCAATGTTGAAATCAGAAACGACATAAAAGCTCTTGTTGCCGATTGTGACTACATTTCGATGCATATGCCCCTCAATGATGCAACAAGAGGTATTCTTGGCAAAGACCTTTTTGCTGCAATGAAACCCGGGGCACGCATTCTTAACTTCTCAAGAGGCGAGCTTGCTGATGCCGCAGCTTTAAAAGATGCAATTGCAGATGGTATTGTTGCTTGCTATGTGGTTGACTTCCCAAGCGAAGAAACCCTTGGAATGGAAAATGTTATCAACATTCCGCACCTTGGTGCTTCCACTCCTGAATCGGAAGATAACTGTGCAGTTATGGCAGCCAAAGAGCTTGACGATTTTATGAAGTTTGGCAACATCACCAATTCTGTTAACTACCCGAACCTTTCTGCAGATATGGCAGGCAAATTCAGAGTTACCGTGGCTCACAAAGCTTCCGGCGATATGCTCGCCGCTTTAACCAAAGCCTTTGCAGATGCAGGTATCTCCGCTAAAAACATTGCTTGCAAAACCAAAAAGGATAACGGATATGCAATAATTGATGTTGATGCTGATCCTAAAGCAGCTATAGAAAAGATTTCCGCTATTGACGGAGTTTGCAAGGTAAGAGTTATTGAAGCATAACGTGTATTGAGTATCAAAACTAAAGGGTCTATAAAAAATCTATGTGATTTTTTATAGACCCTTTTGAGGGAATAGGAAAAAATGATTCAGAATTGTCAAATCGAACTCAAAGCAAGGCTTTGCCTTACTTTGAGCGATAGCCCGACGCTGTACAAAAGTACTGCGAGGGTGAGATTTGGCAATAGTCAAAAGCAGTTTATAAAGAGAAAAACATTGCAAAAACAATGTTTTTCTACATATAGATTAATTTTTAAGTGTTTAAGGGATAGATTACAATTATTAAAAAGCTTAAACTCTGCTTTTGACGTTCTGGATTTTTTTTACATTCCCTGTTTTTTTAGCTATCCATACCAATGCTTAGCTCTGCAATTGTGTCGCCGTCTTCTTCGCTAAGTGTAAATTTAACATTTTCGAGTGATTCCACATCGCCTTTTATTTTGGCAAACTCCAATTTTAGCGGTTCTTCCAAATTGGCAATTGCTGCTTTAATGTTGTTATGCACATCGGGTGTCAGATTGTCAACTCCAACCAGACTGCAGTTTATAATCAGGTTGTTGACTTCGGCGGCAACTTCTGTTTTGCATTCCATACCGTCTGAACCATTGGTGAAGCTTTCTTCAAAGCTTTCGATAAGATCAACGCCGAATGTTTCAACATATTCCTGCAAAGTCATAGGCTTTTCTTCCTGTGGGGGTTCTTTGGTGCAGGCGGTAGCAGCCATAGCTAAGATCGACATAAGTGAAATTGCAATAATTCTTTTGAAAATTGTGTTCATTTGTTCTTCTTCCTTTGCGTTTTTATTCCTTAATGTATGCCACAAGCTCATGGATTTCGTCTTTGTTTGTAAAATCTCCGTCTGCATCGCAAAGCTTGATGAGCAATTTTTCCATTTCGGTAGGATTTTCTTTTGATGACATAATCTTTTTCAGGCTTTTTATGGCTGTTTTGTGCACAAAACTAAGCTCGTCAATGACCATCTTTCCCAAAAAATTAAACACTCTGATATTAGAGGGAACGCCGTTTTTAAAGTTTTTTTCAACAACCAGCTTGTCGTAATAATCCCGGCAATCAAGAGGGGTGATTCCTGTTGAATACACGGCAATTTTTTTGTTTTTTAGTTTTTCGGCATTTTTGGTTATCAGGCTAACTCCGGATATGACCTCGGCATAAAGTCCTCCGCCATACACAATGGCATCATAATTGGAAAGCTCATTAGCATCAAAGCCCTTTGCATCTTTTGCCTCGCATCCGAGTGCCTCTGCTATCCAGTTGGCATAGTCTTTTGTGGAACCGTATTTTGAACGGTACAACACAATTGATTTCATTAAATTATCCTTCTTTCCTCACTTTTCAAAATATTTTTTATACAATAGATATGCCACTCCCACAACACATATTGAAGCCATAATCGAAAAAAGCTTCTTGAATGTTTTTGAAAATATTGCAGCAATTATGGTGGCAAGAGTACCCATTACTGCAGAGCATATCGCAATGTCGAGTCGCGACATGGAGCGGACGGTGGTAAGAGCCTGATTAGTGAGTCCCTTAACCCCCTCAAGAGAATTTGTTAACACTTCTTTAATGTCAATATTTTCGGCACAACCTCGAATTTTGCCTATAGCTTCCACATTTTCCACTCCTTAGTGTGACAGGACTCGAACTAACATTGGTTTCACATGACAAATTTACCTTAAACTGCAGTAAATTCCTTGAAAATACGCCAGTATTTCCTGCGTAATTTACTTTGTTTCAAGAAAATTTGTCTATGTGAAACTGTTGAGCACCTGACAATTTGAAAATTTTATTAAGATTTTAGTGCGGCAGGTTGAAGGCGGGCTGACGCCCGTCAAAACCGACAAACTGAAAGCTTTTAAAATTTTCAGTTGTCAGGCAGTGAGAGTTCAAGTCCTGTCACACTAATACACACTACCAATATATCACAGAATAAAAATGGTGTCAATCAATGCAATCTAAATTTAATAAACAAAATCTTAAAAAATTGCAAAAAAACTCTCAAAAAACTCTTGACAAGCCACCTTCATTGTGATATAATGCGTTTTGTACCGTTTGAGTGGCAAACATAGCGCTGTCGCCAAGTTGGTAAGGCACCGGATTCTGATTCCGGCATTTCGGAGGTTCGAGTCCTTCCAGCGCTGCTTTTGGTACTAACAGCATCTGTTTTGATAAGACAGATGCTGTTTTGTTATATTTCAAAGTGCGATTCGGGAGGTGGTTGTATGAAATCCAGAAAACAGTTCAAAACGTTAGCTGCTTTGCTTGCAATTCTGATTGCTGCCATACTCGGACATTTTCAAACCACACAGCCCGAACCGATGCTTAGCATTCCGGAAAACGGAGCACTTATTTCGTTTGTGGATGTTGGTCAGGGTGACTGCACACTGGCAATGCTTCCCGACGGAAAGGTTATGCTCATAGATTGCGGTGAACATGACTATCGCCACGAGGTTGCAAATTATCTTGATTCTATGGGTGTGACCACCATTGATTATCTTATCTCAACCCATCCGCACACAGATCATATGGGCGGTATGGCGTATATTATAGACGAGTTTAACGTGTCGGCATTCTATATGCCCGATGCAGTGTCAACAACAACAGCGTTTGAAAAAATGCTTCTTGCTCTTGGCAAAAAGAGCATAACACCTCAGATTGTGAGCGAGGGCGATGTTATATTTCAAACAGAAAGCACCTCATGCACTGTTCTTTCTCCGGTTCACAGTGAATATGATGATATTAACAACGCCAGTGTAGTTGTTAAACTAAGAATAGGAGAAAAGAGCTTTTTGTTTATGGGTGATGCCGAGCATTATGCCGAAAGGCAGATTACGCAAAATGTTGATGCTGATGTTTTAAAAATCGGGCATCACGGCTCTTCGGGTTCAACCTCACAGGAATTTTTCGGGCGTGTTTCGCCGCAAATGGCGGTTATCAGCTGCGGAAAAGACAATCCCTACGGTCACCCCCACAGAGAGATTATTGAGCTTTTGAAAAGTAATAAAATCAGCTATTATCGCACCGACACAGACGGCACCGTTACTATGGTATGTGATGGCAAAAACATTGAGGTGTCAACGCAAAATCAATAATATCAGGGAGATGAATTTATGAATGAAGTAATTTTGGGTTCTTTGGAATTTTTGGTGGAGCTTATAATCCGCTTGCTTCTGGCAAGCATATGCGGCTATCTTATCGGTTTTGAACGCAACAACAGAAAAAAAGAGGCGGGCATCCGCACCCACATTATAGTTGCTATTGCATCGTGCCTTATGATGGAAATTTCCAAATATGGCTTTGCTGACATTGGCAAGTCCGACGGTGCGAGATTGGCGGCTCAGGTCGTGTCGGGCATAGGCTTTTTGGGTGCAGGCATGATTTTTGTTCACAAAAACTCTGTTAAAGGTCTTACCACTGCCGCAGGCATATGGGCAACATCGGGCATCGGAATGGCAGTTGGTGCCGGAATGTATGTTATCGGAATTGTGACAACTCTCATCATTTTGTTTCTTCAGTTTTTATTCCACAAAAATCTTAAGTTTTTGCGCCATATAAATTTTGAAAATATCGTGTTTGTTGTGGAAGACAAATATGAACACATAGAAGACATTATTTCGCTTCTTAAGGCAAACGACCTTGAATGCGGCGATATTTCAATAGCAAAACCGGGCAATGGCGAAATGAGAATTGAGGTTTCCGCAATTTATCACAGTGGCTTTGATATGATTGAATTTATCAAAATTGCAGCACGCGAAGAATACATAAAATCCATTTGTAACGAATAGTATATAGCCCTCCAAGGCTTTGTCTGCGGAGGGCTATCGGTTTTTTTATGTACGGGTTGCATTTTTTGGTTTCTTGTGGTAAAATATAATATAATACCATTTTAGTTTTTGAATTAAAAAGTGTTTTATTGAAGAATCAGACATATACCGCGTTCCCTTTAGCCTGACAGTAGCTATCCGAGCCTGATTTTGAAACGGAAGATTTCCGCTTAAACTTCGTTAAAATGCTCGTAAATCCTTTAAGGAGGTAAATAAATGTTATTCGGAAAACAAAAGAAACAGCAGGAGCTTTTGCGTCAGCAGGAGCTTGAACAAAAGAGAATAGAAAAAGAGCGAATCCTTATGGAAGAAAAGCTTCTCCGTGAAAAGGAAGCCGAAGAAGCCAGAGCACTTGAAGAAGCCAAAAAAATTGCACCATATAAGTTCTCTGTGCCCGACCCGTATCCGAAAGAGCTGGTTTCGGTTCTTAAAATAATGTTTAAAAAGCTTTTTCCCGATGTGAAAAAAGCGTATCTTGTGTACACTCAATATGAAGACAAATCCGGCTATCTTCTTGTTGTTGATATAGACGCTAAGTTTTTGAAGATTATCAACATATATCTCGACGGTGAAACCAAAAAGGTCAGAAACGGCTTGCCCATTGAGTGCATTCTGTATTCCAAATCTGGCAGTCTTACCGATGGAATGGAACCTTTCTATCAGAAAGAGGTTGCAGAGGTTAAAAAACCCGTTTCTTCCGGCATTTCTTTGACCGATAATTCCTCTCAGGATGGCCTGTTTGCAGATATGCCTTATCTTGACGTTAATATCGACATTGACGCCGCAGAGGCGTTGTTTGCAAAAAAAGATGATGACGCTGAGGCAATAGGCGAGCTTGAAGATGAAAGCGAGGGTGTAGCAGAACCTGAAGTTGAAGCTGAGGTTAAAGCGGAACCCGAGGTTGAGGCTGAGCCTGAAATTGAGGCTGAACCCGAGGTTGAGGCTGATGCAGCAATTGAGGCGGAAGCCGAGGAAGAGGATGCATCTGAAACAAAAGAGATGCCCGAGCTCACGCTTGAGGAACCAAAGGTAAAGGTTGCTCCCGAAACAAAACAGCAGCTTTTTGCCCTTATGAACAGAGTGGCATCCAGCGATTCTGACGATGTGCTCGAAATTGCACGCTCCGGTTTTGGCGAATTTGAGTTCTACATTCCATATTTGGCTGACGGTATGAAAGCCGGAGATGGCGAAATTGATTTGGAATGTCCCGAAGGAGCTCGTCCGGTTCTTCTCATAAATCGTGACAACGGTATTAAGGCAATTGCATTCTTTACCGAAGAGGAATCTGCATTTGATATGGCAAAAGAAAAGGAATGCCGTGTTCTTAAAATCAAATACAAAGACTACAAAAACGCAATATCCGACGGTTCTATCGTTGTTCCGTCGGCTGAAGGAATCATAATTAATCCGCAACTGGAGCAGATTTTGCTGCCTCCCGATTATCCGTTGCTTTAAGCAACCATAACCGAAAGGAATTGTAAACATATGACAATTATTAAAAAGATGCTTTATTTATCATGTGCAGTTGCAATTTTGGCTTTATCTTTTGGTGGCTGCTCCAAGCCTGAAGAAATTGTTGAAGAGGGCGTTTTGAGCGAAGAGGAAATCAACAACCGTTATGAGGAAATGCTAAACAGCACCGAGGAGGCTGCTGAGCTTCCGGAAGGCTACAATCCGATTGTCGACAGCTTCACAACCGTGGACTTTCAGCTTACTGATTTAAACAACGAAGCCGCTTTTAATCTTCCCGAAAATTCCTTTGCAACAATAACTTCCGAATCAACCAATTTCAGGTTTTTTGATTATTCCATAGAAGAACAGGTTTTTGACGGTATGTTCAAAACTGCCAAAGGTCTTACTCTCACAAACACTGTTGCTGAGTTTGTTTCTGCCTACAAGGCAGAAAATGCCAATATCATATGCTTGGCAGCCGGAGAGTATGCGGCGTTTGAAGAGGCAAAGTTACCTGAGTTTTCGAGAATTTCTTTTGCGTTTTCTTCCGACGACGGTCTTGCATTTTCGGCTGTTTCGGGTGAAGAACTGAAAGCTGTTCTTGCAGTGCGTGACCCAAAAATTCAGGCAGGAGACGGAATTGACTCCGAAGCGATTGCCGCTATGATAAACACTCATCAGACAGTTGCAATTGTAGATGTTGTGCCCGATGGAAATGGCACAATGTCGGAAATCACAATCAGCCGATTTGATAAGGTAACTTCCGACGTTAATGAAATTACGGTTGACCCATTTTAATTAATATCCAACACCATTGGAGGTACTCACAATGCTTAAACATGATTATATGAAAATAAATTCTGACGGCCATCTCGAAATCGGAGGTTGTGACACCACAGAGCTTGCCGCAACCTACGGCACTCCCCTCTATGTTATGGATGAGGCTCGTATCCGTGAAAATATGAGAGCCTACAAAAACTCCATAGATAAGTATTATTCCGGCCATGGCCGTTGTCTTTATGCAAGCAAGGCCTTTTCAACAATGTATATGTATAAAATGGCACAGGAAGAGGGTCTTGGCGTCGACGTTGTGTCGGGCGGAGAGCTCTACACCGCCCTCAAAGCGGGGTTTGATGCCAAAAACATTGTTTTTCACGGCAACAACAAAAGCTACGACGAAATTGAAATGGCAATCAAAAGCGGTGTTGGCCGCATAATTGTTGACGGTGAGGGCGAAATTGAAAAAATTGATTCCATAAGCAAGGAATTGGGCGTTGTTACAAACATTATGGTTCGTGTAAAGCCCGG
Source organism: Oscillospiraceae bacterium (assembly GCA_015068985.1). GTDB lineage: Bacteria > Bacillota > Clostridia > UMGS1810 > UMGS1810 > RGIG1828. The sequence goes on along the minus strand of SVJL01000044.1, from coordinate 5,536 downwards.
CGTTGATGCTCACACTCACGACTTTATTTCCACAGGTCACATTGATTGCAAATTCGGCTTTGCCATAGAAAACGGCGAGGCAATGGAGTTTTTGCGTTATGCCGTTGGCTTTGAAAACGTTAAAATTTGCGGACTTCATTGCCACATTGGCTCACAGATTTTTTTGTTTGAGCCTTTCAAATGTACGGCTCAGATTATGGTAGATTTTTATGCACGTCTTAAAGATGAGCTTGGCCTTTTGATGACCGAGTTAAATCTTGGCGGCGGTTTTGGCATAAAATATGTTGATGGTGACACCCCGGTTCCCTATGAAGGTTTTATTGAGGCAGTGTCTGATATAATTAAAGACAACTGCAAGGCATACGGCCTTGAAGTTCCGTTCATATATATGGAACCCGGCAGGTCAATTGTGGGAGATGCAGGCACCACTCTCTACACTGCAGGCACAATACGTGACATAAAAAACGTCAGAAAATATGTGTCAATAGACGGCGGCATTGGTGACAATCCCCGCTATATTCTTTATGGTGCCGAATATGATGCCATTTTGGCAAATCGTGCCAATGATGCTCCCGAGGAGTATGTGACCATTTGCGGCAAATGCTGTGAATCGGGTGACACAATTATTGAAAAATGCTATCTGCCCAAAATAAACTCGGGCGATATTGTTGCCGTGATGTCAACGGGAGCCTATAACTATTCGATGGCAAGCAACTATAACCGCATTCCCCGTCCGCCGGTTGTTATGGTAAAAGACGGAGAGTCAAAAATTATAATCAAACGTGAAACCTATGATGATATAATCAAAAATGATGTGATGTAAACTAATAAATTGCCCAAGTGTAGAAAAATATACAGCTATTACACGACAGCACCATCACTTAAAAAGGAGATACACTATGTTTACAAGAGAAGGTATCTTGTCTCTTATTTTGAGTATTCCGGGGCTTTTGCTCGCAATAATTTTTCACGAATTTGCCCATGGCTGGGCGGCATATCTTATGGGCGACAACACCGCCAGATACAGCGGCCGTCTTAGCCTTAATCCTCTTCATCATCTCGACCCTGTGGGTGCTCTTTGTATGCTTTTGTTCCGCTTTGGCTGGGCAAAACCTGTGCCCATTAATCCAAACAATTTCAAAAACCATCGCAAAGGTGTTATCATAGTCAGCCTTGCAGGGCCATTTGCCAATTTTGTTATTGGTCTTATAAGCTGGATTCTTGCTTATGCATCTCAGCTTCTTTTGGGCACAGTAAGCTCTTTTGCCATGTTTTTAGTTAACATTTTTGTTATAAGCGGATATATGAACGTTGGTCTGATGGTGTTCAATCTAATTCCTATCCCGCCGCTCGACGGCTCAAAAATTCTTTTGGAATTTCTTCCCTACAGATGGCAATATAAAATATATCAGTATGAAAGATATTTTAGCTTGATTCTTCTTTTACTTGTTTATGGCGGCACAATGACTCCCGTCTTGTCGGTAATAAGAAGCTATGTGATTGCGTTTTATGAGCTTGTGGCTCAGGGGATTTTTGGGCTCATTATATAATTTTTACCGGAGATAAATAATGGAACAGTTAACCTTTAAAATTGAACAGTTTGAAGGGCCTCTTGATCTTTTGGAGCATCTTATCAAGCGCAATAAGCTTGACATATGCAACATATCTTTGATTGCAATAACCGATCAGTATATCGAATATCTCAATTCAATGCAAGAAATGGACATGGAAGTTTCCAGTGATTTTCTGGTGATTGCAACAGACCTTCTTTATATAAAGTCGAAAGCACTTCTCCCTAAGCACGAAGAAGAGGAAGACCCCGAAGCTCTTGCCAACAGTTTAACCGAAGCACTTAAGCAGCGTCGCCGTATGAAGGCAATAAGCGAAAAATTCAGGGTTATGCAATACGACGGCTCATACTACTTTTTTAAAGAAGCCGAACAGCTTCCAAAGGCAGAGAACCCCGAAAAGAAACGCATTGAGCACGGCAGCATAGACAAGCTGTATAATGCATTTTTAACCATACTTGAAAAAACCGAACGCCGTATGCCGCCTCCAAAAGACAATTTTGAGGGCATTGTTGGCAGAGAGCCGGCATCAGTTAAGAAAAAAGCGACGGGTCTTGTTGGCAGATTGCGTAAGTCAAAGAACCTTTCTTTTTCCCAGGCCTTTGAGGATGCACAGCACAAAAATGAGATTGTTGCCATTTTTCTTGCAATACTGGAGCTTATGAAGCTCAATCACATATATGTGTATGACGACGATGACGGCAACATTATGCTTTCACTGGGCGAAAATTCTGAAGAAGATATTGAATATAATTTTGAATAACGGTGATAAATAATGACAAAGGAACAAATCGAAGCCAGACTTCAGGCAATGCTCTTTGCAAGCGGAGAGTCGGTGCCTGTGAAAAGGCTTGCTGAGGTGCTTGAACTAACCGAGGCAAAAACCTTTTCGTATCTGGAAGAAATGAAAGAAAAATACGACAGTGACGAATCATGCGGCATAAGACTTATGCAGCTTGAAGATTCCTATCAGCTTTCAACCAAAAAGGAATATTATGAATGTATTCGCAATCTTACCGAGAAAAAGCGTAAGGCATCACTTACAAATGCCGGCTTAGAGGTGCTTTCGATTGTTGCCTACAACCAACCCATAACCAGAAGCTCAATAGAGTTTATAAGAGGCGTCAATTCCGACGGCCCTCTGAACAATTTGATTTCGGCGGGGCTTGTTGAAGAAATGGGACGTCTTGATGCACCCGGCAGGCCCATTCTTTTTGGCACAAGCGAAGAGTTTTTGCGTTGCTTTGACCTTTCTTCCATATCCGAATTGCCCGATGTTGAGCTTGAATATAATTTTGAAGATCTGAACCGTGATTTGGTTGAGGCACAGCAGGTTGAATTTGAATCAAACTCGGACGAGACATCTTTTGAAATAGCAGTAGATGAGCCGGAACCTGCCGGCGCAGATGAACCTCAAACCCCTGATACAGAGGAGTAATCCTATATGAAAATCATAGGGCTGATAATTTTAGTATTATTAATTTTAATTGCCATAGTCTTTGGCATTTGCTTGTTTGCTAAAATCAGACTGGTTATAAAATTTTCAAAGTCAAGAGATGACAATGGCTCTTTTGACGCTCGAATGGAGCTTTTTGGCGGTAGGGTGGTCAAAAGCCTGAAAACCTCTTACAATGATGAGTCAGACAGAGTAAAGGAGAAAAGCCATACCTCCGATGATGACCTTAAGTTTTCGGAGAGGGTCAAAAAATATTATAATATTTTTCTTAAAGTTCGCTACACGTGGCTGAAGTCCAAGTTGAGAGTTCGCAAAAATGTTTTTGCCGAAAAGATAATGCTCAAAATCAATTTTGGTTTTGAAGATGCTTTTGCAACGGGGATCACAACTGGTGCACTCTGGGCAGGGGCATATAACGTCATAGCTTTTTTGGCAGGCATTATTCGCATTGCTGAGCCTGATGTTGTCATAACACCTGTGTTTGATGACGAGCTGATTGAGGCAGAGGCTGAATGCATACTAAGGTTCAGACTTGTAAATATTATGATTATATTGGCAACTGTAGGATTTAATTACTATATTATAAACAGAAAATTATCAAAAAACGAAAAGGCGGCGATTAATTATGGCAACACCAATTGAAGGTCTTATGAGTGAAGCAATGGGTAAGCTCAAGGAGATGATTGATGTTAATACCATTGTTGGAGAAGCAATAAACACCTGTGATGCCAAAGGTGAGGCAACAACGGTCATTCCTGTTTCAAAGGTTGCTTTCGGCTTTGGTGCAGGCGGCAGTGAATTTAGTGCAAAACCTCTCGAAAAATCACGTGATCAGGCTATGTTTGGCGGTGGTTGCGGCGGAGGTGTGTCGGTTAAACCCGTGGCTTTTCTTGTTGTGAGAAACGACACCATCAGACTTCTCCCTGTCACCAACACTGTTTCAACAGTCGATAAGGTTGTTGATATGGTTCCTGAGTTATTGAACAAATTCAATAGCTTTGTGAGCGACATAAAATGTAAGTTCGACAAAAACAATAAAGCTGATTCTTGCGTGGAATCGGAAGAATAAGTAATAAAAAATCATCTGTCTTCTATAATTATAACAGGCAGGTGATTTTTTTGCGTAAAATATTAATCAGTATGTTGGCGGTATTGCCTTTAATTTTTCACACGCCGTTTGTGCAGGCGTCTGTAAGCGTTAGTGCAAAGGCGGCAATTGTTGTTGAAAACTCGTCGGGAAAGGTTCTTTTTGCTAAAAATGCCGATGAACGTCTTCCGATGGCAAGCACCACAAAGATTATGACAGCAATCTGCACAATTGAAAACACACGCACCGATTCTCTGATAACCGTTGCCGATGAAGCAGTTGGAATTGAGGGTTCGTCAATCTATCTTGCCAAAGATGAAAAGATAACAGTCAGAGACCTTTTGTATGGGATGATGCTCAATTCGGGAAATGATGCAGCAACGGCTCTTGCAATTGAAACTTCAGGTTCTGTTGAAGAGTTTGCAAGGCTTATGAACGAAACTGCAAAAAGAATTGGAGCAAAGAATACGAATTTCGTAAACGCCTGCGGTCTGTATGACGACAATCACTACACAACCGCCTACGACCTTGCACTCATCACAAGCTACGCCCTTAAGAATCCTCTTTTTGCCGAAATTGTTTCTTCTAAAACTGCTAAAATTACCAATGGAGACAACGGATACCCCAGAGTTCTCCGAAACCACAATAAGCTCCTTAACTTGTTTGACGGGTGCATCGGAGTCAAAACTGGTTATACAAAAAAATGCGGCAGATGTCTTGTGTCGGCGGCAGAGCGGGACGGAGTTACCCTGACTTGCGTTACTCTCAACGCTCCCGACGACTGGAATGACCATACTGCTCTTTTAAATTATGGATTCTCCAAAACAAAGCTTGTGGAGCTTGCATCTCAGGACAGCCATTGTATGGGATTGAAAATTCAGGGAAGTGCATCGGCTTTTTCGCATGTGGTATTTGGAGAGAGCCTTTCTTATGTGGCGGCAGATAACATAGCGGAAGATGTTAAGATAAACTATAGCTTTATCGAAAATCTTAAGGCACCGCTCAATGAGGGTGAGGTAGTCGGAAAGGCAGAGCTTTTTGTGTCGGGGGTTTTGTGCGATACGGCTGTTTTGGTATGTTCAGAGCCGGTTCCGCTGATGCCACGTCCCAAATTTGGTGAGGTTGCTTTAAGCAACATAAAATCGTATTTTTCACTTTACAGTTTTTGATAAAAGTTGTATAATATTTATATTAAGATGGATGCTGTGAAGGAATAATTTAACATTTTCTGATAATCTGCCAAACATATGCATTTCTTCGCTCATTTGTGCTTATCTTGCCTTTGGCATTTTAAAAATCTGCACTTTTTGCCGATCGAAAATTAAACTCCGGCTGTCAGCCGTCGAACAAAATTTTCTAAATCAATGCAGTGAAGCGGGATTTGATTCTGCATTGATTTTCGGCAAAAAATTTGATTTTTAAAAC
>SVJL01000043.1 GCA_015068985.1 Oscillospiraceae bacterium | reverse complement strand
TGCGGTTATCTTATTGAAAAAGAAATCGAATTTTTAGGCAATGCTGTTAACAATCCTGTTAGACCTTGCGTTGCAATTCTTGGTGGTTCTAAAGTATCTTCCAAAATTTCTGTTATTAACAACCTCATCGAAAAGGTTGACACTCTTATCATTGGTGGCGGTATGGCATACACATTTATGAAAGCTCTTGGTGAAGAAGTTGGTAATTCACTTCTCGAAGCTGACTATCTTGACTATGCTAAAGAAATGATGGAAAAAGCAGAAGCAAAAGGTGTTAAACTCCTCATTCCCGTTGACACTGTTGTTGCTCAGGAATTTTCTAATGATGCAGCTCACAAAACAGTAGGCAGAGGCGAAATTGAAGCAGGTTGGGAAGGCCTTGACATTGGCGAAAAAACAATTGCTCTTTATGTTGATGCAATCAAAGATGCTAAAACAGTTGTTTGGAACGGACCTATGGGCGTGTTTGAAATGCCCACATTTGCAAAAGGTACAAACGCTATAGCGAAAGCTCTTTCCGAAATTGATGCAACAACAATAATCGGCGGCGGCGACAGTGTTGCAGCTGTTAATCAGGCAGGTCTTGGCGATAAGATGAGCCACATTTCAACCGGTGGCGGTGCATCACTTGAATTCCTCGAAGGCAAAGACCTCCCTGGAATTGTTGCTCTCAGCGACAAATAATTTTTGATTTTTCTTTGCGGGAAAGTTTTGCTTTCCCGCAAAATTTGTAATTTATAATAAAATTTTGAAAGGAAGATTTTCACATGAGACAGACAGTAGTTGCAGGAAACTGGAAAATGAACAAAACTCCCGCTCAGACAACTGAGCTTATAGCAGAACTCAAACCCCTCGTTGCAGGAAGCACCAACAAATGCATAGTTTGCGTTCCCTACACATCACTTGCAAACGCTATTGAAGCTTGCAAAGGCTCCAACATTGAGGTTGGTGCACAGAATATGTATTTTGAAGAAAGCGGTGCCTACACAGGCGAAATCGCTCCGTCAATGCTCACAGAAATGGGCGTTAAGTATGTTATCATCGGTCACTCAGAACGCAGACAATATTTTGCAGAAACTGACGAAACAGTGAACAAAAAAGTTCTCAAAGCTTTTGAACACGGTCTCACACCTATTATCTGCGTTGGTGAATCACTCGAGCAGAGAGAACAGGGCATCACTGTTGAGCTCGTTAGTATGCAGACCAAAATTGCACTTCTTGGTCTCACCGCTGAACAGGTTAAAAAGACAATAATTGCTTACGAACCAATCTGGGCAATCGGAACAGGCAAAACTGCTACAAGCGATCAGGCTCAGGAAGTTTGCAAAGCAATCAGAGATACTGTTTGTGATGTGTTCGGAAAAGATGCAGCAGATGAAGTTATTGTTCAGTATGGTGGCAGCGTTAATGCCGGCAACAGCAAAGAGCTTTTTGCTAAAGAAGACATCGACGGTGGCCTTGTTGGTGGTGCAAGCCTTAAAGCTAACGATTTTTCCGTTATTGTTAACAGCTAATTGTTTGAAAGGATTGTAAATATGAAAAAGAAACCCGTACTTCTTGCCATTCTTGATGGTTACGGCAAAAGTGAAATTCAGGAAGGAAATGCAGTATACACAGCAAAAACACCCAGAATGGACGAAATTTTTGCAAATAACCCATCAACAGTTATTCATGCCAGCGGAATGGATGTTGGTCTTCCCGATGGTCAGATGGGTAACTCCGAAGTTGGTCACACAAACATTGGTGCCGGCAGAATCGTGTATCAGGAGCTAACAAGAATAACAAAAGCAATTGACGATGGCGACTTCTTCGAAAACGAAGAGCTTGTTGCTGCTTGTGACAACTGTATTAAAAACGGTTCAGATCTTCACGTAATGGGTCTTTTGTCAGACGGCGGTGTTCACAGCCACATAAAACATCTTTTCGGCATAATTGAGCTTGCAAAAAAGAAGAATGTTAACAATGTGTATGTTCACTGTTTCCTTGACGGAAGAGATGTATCCCCTACCAGCGGTGTTGATTTTGTTAAAGCTCTTGTTGAAAAAATCAGAAGTCTCGAATATGGCCAGATTGCTTCGGTTATGGGCAGATATTATGCAATGGACAGAGACAACCGTTGGGAAAGAGTTGTTAAAGCATATGATGCAATTGTTAAAGGTGAAGGTGAATTTTCCGACAGTGCAGTAACTGCAGTCGAAAGATCTTATAATGCCGATGTAACCGATGAATTTGTTGTTCCGACAGTTATCACAACCGACGGTAAACCCAACGGTACACTTAAAGAAAACGACAGCGTTGTTTTCTTCAACTTCAGACCTGACCGTGCAAGAGAAATCACCAGAACAATTGTTGATCCTGATTTCGACGGCTTTGAAAGAGCATTCTTTAACACCTACTACGTTTGTATGACTCAGTATGATGCAAGTATGCCAAATGTACACGTTGCATTTAAACCTCAGAAGCTCACCAATACTCTCGGTGAAATTCTTAGTAAACTTGGTCTCAAACAGCTCAGAATTGCTGAAACCGAAAAATATGCTCATGTTACCTTCTTCTTTAACGGCGGAGTTGAAAAAGTCTATGACGGCGAAGACAGAATTCTTGTTAATTCGCCCAAGGTTGCAACCTACGATCTTCAGCCCGAAATGAGTGCATATGAAGTTACAGACAAGCTCCTCGAAGCTATTGACACTGATAAGTATGACGTTATAATCTTAAACTTTGCAAACTGTGATATGGTTGGTCACACAGGCGTTATGGAAGCAGCTGTCAAAGCTGTGGAAGCTGTTGATGAATGTATTGGCAAAGTTTACGATAAAGTTATGGAAAAAGACGGCGTTATTTTAATCACCGCTGACCACGGCAACGCCGAGCAGATGATAGACCCTGCAGATAAGTCGGTGTTTACTGCTCACACAACAAACGTTGTTCCGTTAATTGTTGGTGGTTTAGGAAATGTAGAGTTAAAATCCGGTCGTCTTGCTGACCTTGCCCCCACAATGCTCGACATTATGAATATTGACATTCCCGATGATATGACCGGAGAAAGTCTTATTCAAAAATAACTTGCTTAATATAGCGAATCACTAAATTTGTGATTCGCTATATTTTTTTGCATAATATAACAAGAGTTAAAAATATGCACCTTGACAATCATTCCATTTGTTGTATAATTACTATGTTAGATTTTCGTACATATGAAAGGAAGCTACATTATGCATTTTGACTCTTTTTCACTAAATGGAACATGGGAAATGAGATATTCTGAAGAAAAATATCTCGGCAAAGAAAATCCATTTTCCACCTATGAGGCAGATGGCGATATTGCAGAAACAGAACCAGCCGATATAAGCAACAGTTTTATTGAAAATGCAGTTCCGGGATATTGGGAAGATATGACCGAAAAGTTTTTGGAAACTCCGTTTTTCCGAGAACTTCGTATAAATCCCGAATACGGTCTTCAGCAATATCCAATTGCCGGCGGAGCCCCCGATATGGCACTTCCAAACATCATTGGCAACTTTTTTTATCGCAAAAGCTTCACTTGTGATGAAATTAATTCCGATGCGTATATTCATTTTGAAGGTGTACAGAATGCAGTTTCTGTATGGATTAACAATCAATATCTTGGCAGACACCAAGGTTACTCAACTCCTTTTGAAATAAAGATTCCATCCGGTCTTATAAAAAATGGAATCAACACTGTTGTACTTTCCGTATCTAACCATCGATTGGAAGGTTATGATGGTGAGCCGGTTTCGGGACTGACAACAAGAGCCGCCAATGAGTGTACCGGCGGAATAACAGGCGATGTAGAAATCAGGGTATATCTTAGTCCGGTACGTGATGTTGCTATATTAATAAGTGACAATTGCAAGCAAGCTGATGTAAGGGTGGATTTATTTGAAAAAACAGAGTTTTTATGGCGTGTATGTGATGGTGATAATATAATAAATAAAGGTTGTTCAAATGGCAATTTTTCCTTTGGCACATCTGACCTGAATTTATGGTCTCCCGAGTCTCCCAAACAATATAGCCTTGAGATAGAATGTAATGGTGCAACTTTAAAGCAAAACTTTGGTGTAAGAAAACTCACAGGAGATGACAGTCGCCTATATTTAAACGGTATCCCCTATTTTCTGCGTGGCGTTTGCGAACACTGTTATTTTCCTGAAACAATTCATCCAACCCACGATTTAGCATATTATCGAAATGTTATCAAAAATCTGAAAATGTTGGGATTTAACTTTATCAGATTCCACACCTATACTCCTGAAGAGGAATATATGCAAGCTGCCGACGAGCTCGGAATGCTGATACAGATTGAATCTCCAAATAACGCCACAGTTGACGAATGGAAGGAAATCATTTGTTTTTGCAGAAAACATCCGTCTGTTGTTATTTATTGCTGCGGAAATGAACTTTTAATGGACGACCCATTTATTGAACACCTACGAAAATGTGCAGATATTGTTCACAGCGAAACCGATTCACTATTTGCACCAATGAGTGCTATGAGAGGCTTGGAATATTTCTGGTGTGAACCAAAGCAGGAGGCAGAAATAGTTAACACTCCAATCAAACATCATCCACGTCGATTAAAAACAACAAGTGAATTCAGTGATGTGTATTGCTCTTATCCGGAAGGACTTCATAGCTATTACTCTCTTGACGGAACACCGGAAGATTTTGATAAAGCACAAAATGTTTACAACAAACCTCGTCTGAGTCACGAAATTTGCATCGACGGAACCTACACTGATCTTAGTCTTAAAGGAAGATATAAAAATACAAAGGTTGGAAACACACAGATGTTTGATTCTCTTGAACGGCATCTGGAAGCTAAAGGCGTGCTTCATAAAGCATCAACATATTTTAAAAACTCATGCCGTTGGCAACAAATTAACCGCAAATATTGTTTCGAAAAGCTCAGAGCAAGCAAGTTTGTTGCAGGTTATGACTTTTTGGGGCCAATTGATACACATTGGCACACTTTCGGCTATGATGTTGGAATGATGAATGAGTTTTACGAGTTAAAGCCGGGCGAAACTCTGAGAAATGTTTTGATGTATAACTCCGATACGGTTTTATTGACAGATTTAGGCAAAAAAAGAAATTATTTTTGCGGTGAAATTTTTAGAACAAACATTTCGGTGTCGCACTTTGGATGCAAAAACATTTCAAATGCTGAGCTGACAATTCGTCTTATGACAGGTGGAAAAGTTATAAATATAAGTCGTACAGAAATAGGCAATATTCAGCAAGGCGGTGTGTCGTCACTTGTTGAATTTGAAGCAACACTGCCCACAACAGAAAAACCTGTTTCTTTAAAGCTATATGTTACTCTTGATGGTGATGGTGTGTTTGTTGAAAATGAATGGGAAATTTACGCTTTTCCAAAGCCTGAAAAAATACAGCAAAACAAACTCGTTGTTTGCGATTCTATCACTCAGACAGAGCTTATATCACATCTTGAAAGCGGCAAAGATGTATTGCTACTTGGCTCTGAACCCTTTGCTTCAACAGAAACATCTTTCCGCATAGCACTTGCAGGCAGAACATCGGGCAATCTTGCAACTGTTATTGCAGATCATCCTGCAATCGACAAACTCCCTCACGAAGGTTTTTGCGGTTGGCAATTTTCCGCTTTGCTCGAGGGCGGTCGGGCAGTTTGTTTTGAATGTGACAATGTGCCATTTAATCCAATAATCGAGGTTGCATCAACCCATAAATATGTTGTGAAGCAAGCAGCAATGTTTGAATTTGCTGCCATAAACGGTCGACTTTTAGTGTGCAGTTTTAACTTTGACTCAAACGATCCGGCATCACTTTGGCTAAAGTCAAATCTTGTAGATTATATTAAAAGCGACAGTTTTTCTCCTGTTGATTCAATCAATAAAGATCAGTTGATTGCTCTGATGAATGTAGGAATCAAAAAGACTGCTGCAAACACCAATCTGGCTTTTAATCAAAATGATAAAACCTCAACACGAAAAAAGAAATAATAACCATTGCAATTTATAAAGCAACAAATCCCACACAAAAATTTGTGTGGGATTTGTTATGATATAGCTACAATTGGTATCAGAATAAACCTGGAATGCTAAGTCCACCTGTTAATTTGCTCATTTTAGCATTGTTGGCATCATCAACCTTTTTTATAACATCATTAACTGCTGTGATAACAAGGTCTTGAAGCATTTCAACATCATCAGGGTCACAAGCTTCGGGCTTAATTATAACTTCTGTAAGTTCTTTTTTGCCACTCATCTTAACCGAAACTGCTCCGCCACCTGATGTTGCCTCAAATTCAGTTTGTTCAATTTCCTCTTGAGCTTTAAGCATTTCCTGCTGCATTTTCTGAGCCTGTCTGATCATATTGTTGGCGTTGCCGCCCATACCCATTCCACCCATCGGGAATCTTTGTTTAGCCATTTTATTAATCCTCCTGTTTTAAAAAATTTCCATTTAATGCATCATAATAATATTTTGAACCGATATCGGTTTCAATCACATAGCAAGGAATTGCAGACGCTGTTTTAGACAATTGATATTCATCGTAATAGCTTGCAAAATATCCGTATGATATTTTTTCGAATGAATTTGACGGCGTCTCTGTTGTAGTGGCACGTTCGGCAGCATCAATTAAAACACTGCTTGGTGCACACATCTGAATTGTATCATTTGTAAGTTCTATATTTTCGGCATTTGATAAATACCATTGACCGCCAAATGCAATTCGTCTGCTTCCAAATAGTGCCGAAATACTTGAATTGAAAAGCGGATATTTATCAACATACCCCTGTGCATAACAAGCCAAGCCTGCATCTGTTTTATAAAAATAAAGCTTATATGTGCCTTCTTTTATTCCTAATGACGATAGCAGTGCAACAAATTCTTTTTTTGCATTTGTTTCGTTATATGAATATGTGTCAGTTTCTATAACAGAGCTGAATTTGGCACCGGAAACAGATATATTATAGTCAGAATTAGTAATTTCTTCAGAATAGATGTAATTTGTAACATCAATATTGTTAAGATTATCGATAGAAGTCGGAAAAATAGATTTGTCTAACTTTATGTTGTAATTCTCTGCCAGAATATCAACAGTTTGGGTAATTGATTTTTCATCTATGCGGGTTGATGTTTTTGAACCAAAAAGATTGCCGGAATCTGATAAGACCAAATACAGATTGATTAAAAGGAACAATATAATAAGAAATGTTTTTATGCGTTTCCAACTCATACGCCTGCACCTCCGTAATCAACAGAAATGACAGATATATCACCTTCCGAATTCTCAATGTACCACATAGGTTGCCATATTTTTGTTTCTGTATTGAATGTGTAGGCCGTAAATATATCGGATATAACATCTGCAAAAACACCTTCATCATCCGAATCAAGTGAGTCTATGGCATCAATAGCAGATGAACATGTAATGTGATAATCTCCTGTATAATAGTTTCTGCACAATTGCTTGTATGATATGATTTTTCCGCCCGATACCTCCATTTCAACTGCATGTTTCATCGAATAATCATTTTCGGGAATAATAATCATGTTATCATTAATATAATAGTCAAAACACAACTTAAAACTCTTGGATGTGATATCTGCTATGTCTGATGAAATTTCCCAATACATATCTCCGGAAAATCCAAGCATCATTGATACTCGGTTAACAAAGCTAATTCCGGCATTAATACATTCGTATATTGTTTCTCCCGAAAGAGCTACACCGTTTGAAGAATTAACCGATTTATAATCTATAAAACCATTTGTGTGAAACTTAAGTGTACCGTAGTTTTCAACAAAAACGGCAGAATTATCTGTTTCAACATATCTCCTGATAGCAGACGTGTTGTAACCAAATTCGGAAAGAATAGGCGAATAAAGCTCCGGATGTTCTGCAATGTTATTGAATAAATTTTGTTCCCCTATTGATGCGATACTTTTGGGGCTTATATTTATTAAAACATCCGAATCAATAACAATGTGTTCTTTTTTCTGATCGTCTGACACGGCGTCAAAATTAAGTTCAAATGAATAATAATTTATACCATCCGAACTATAAGCGGTTTGCTCTATAATTTGATTTAAGACATCACTCTTGTGACTCAAACGATATTTAACAACATTATCATTTGCTGTGTCTCGTAAATACAGATACACCGAAGATGTTACACGATTATCTATTGTCACAACAAACTCCTGCAAAGATTTAACGGAATTTTGATGCTCCTTTGATAAGTGTGTAAAAAAGTAATTGCCGCCATATTCAACTGGGTAAGAAAAATAACACGACTTTCCCTTAAGGCAATTATCCCACTCAGAACTGTCTGATATAACCGGTTTTTCCAAAGCCGCAAGTTCTAAAATTTCTTTTAGTTCAGAAAAAATCGAATTATATTCAGTTGATGATTTAGTATATAAGGTATGATTTCCCGAATTATTAATAATTATTTTGCTCGGTCTTAATACGGCTTCAACCGGATCAAATGAATAAATGTTAATTTTATCCGGCACAAAATAATTTTTTACATCAGAAAAAAAATTATAGCCATCCGGCCATAATTTTTCATTGAACCATTTATTGACAGTTAACACAATACTGCTGATTACCAAAAGAACCAGCAGTATTGATTTAAATCGTTCAAATTTCATCAGAGAAACTCACCAACCAATTAACGGAAGATGTCGGTAACTCCTATTCCGTTGGATTTGAATTTTGCATTCACATTATCCATATAGCCTTTGTTAAGCAAGGAAATTTCGAGTTTGACAACTTCGTATGTAACGCTTGACGAATTAGCAACAACCATAATGCTGTTAAGACCATCTTTGAGTGTTATCTGCTGAACATAAAGTCCACTGCTGCCAACATATGTTTCAAGCTTTTCACCATAGGCGTTTTTAAGAACTTCATATGTGCCGGTTGCGGAATTGTATGCGTATAGAGTAACTTTAGTACCTTTAACAGCTACTGCAGAAATAACACAATTTCTGTTTGTTGTAGTTGAAACAATAGTCTCGGGATTTCTGATATCGATAAGGTAATCAACTGTGCCGGAATAATATGCAGGAAGGCTATTAGCCGAAGCAAAACACGAGATGACCGGAACTGCCGATAAAACAAAGATGAGGATCACTGCTGTGATTAATTTTGATAATTTAGACAATTTATACACCTCCATCTGTATTCTTTAAACCTATTATACATCGTAATTGTTACACAAACGTTACAATCGCTTTAAATTACTATAACATATTTGTCTTCATATGTCAACTTTTGACCGGAAGTTCAACCATAACCTCTGTGCCGCATCCGGAACTGCTTTTGATTGAAATTGTTCCATCGTGTGCTTCTACAATTTCTTTTGCAATTGCAAGCCCAAGACCTGTACCGCCCATTTCGCGTGATCTTGCCTTATCCACACGATAAAAACGATCAAAAATATGTTCAATATCCTTTTGAGGAATACCGATACCTGTGTCTTTAACTTTTATAACTACCGAATCATAAATAAACACTGTCGATACAATTATTGTACCGTTTTGAGGAGTATATTTTATAGCATTGCTTATTATATTAGTTATAACCTGTTCAATTCTGTCGGAATTACCAAATATCAAAGGAATTTCATTTGTTGGCTCATACACAAGAGTCTGTTTTTTTTCATCAGCACCAATCTTAAGTTTGGCAACAATAGATTTTGTGAGTAGTGCCACATCAAATTCTTCCATGGGCATATCCTTCATACTGTGATCGAGGCTTGATAGCAGAAGAAGGTCTTTAACAAGTCTTGTCATTCTGTCGGTTTCACTATTGATAACACCAAGAAAAGTATTAAACATATTACTATCAAAATTGTTTTCAGAAATCAAATCTTGCAGGGTTTCTGTGTAGCTCTTTACAGTTGTGAGAGGAGTACGCAACTCGTGAGAGACATTTGCAACAAATTCCTTACGAGACTTGTCGAGTTTTTCTCTTTCTGTTATATCACGAAGCACAACAACAATACCGCCAGATACGTCATCTTTTTTGAACGTTGCAAAATATGCACTTATTTCTCGACCACCAAAATTAATGATTTTTTCAACAGACTCAAAATGTTTAAAATATATGATCTGACCAATATTAATTTCGGAAGAGCTGAAGAGCTCATCAAAAGATGGTGATGCATCATCTGATATGTTGAGAATAAGCTTTGCCGCAGGATTAATGTGAATAATTGCCCCGCTCATATCAAAAGCAATAACGCCATCTGTCATGTATTGAACAATTGTTTCAACCTTTTCTTTTTCACTTTGTATGGCATTGAGCGTAGTTTTTAGCTCTGATGCCATATAATTAAATGTTTCAGTGAGTTGTCCGATTTCATCAGGAGACTTGACTTCAATAGTTGATTCAAAATCACCCGATGCAATTTTTTGTGATTTCTGAGTTAAAGATTTGATAGGCGAAATAATTGTTACTGATAAAAGAATTGCAAATACAAGAGATATAACAATTCCAAGCAATAATGCTTGTATAATAATTGTGAAAACGTTTCTGAGAATTGTGTTACTCTCTTCTTTCAAATCTTTGATATATATGATATATCTTACAACATCTCCGTCTTTCAATGGCACAGCATAATCCATATATCCGTATTCTGCATTAATCTCGTCGCCAATCTCTCCTCTTAATGCACTAATTATGTTTGGAGAAAGCTCGAGCTGTCCTGCAAGCTGTGCATTAGAAGAGAAAGAATCCAACGGTTTACCGTTTTTACCGTTTAAAATGTAGCAGTTGCGAAAAGAGTCGATTCCAAGCTGGCCAA
The DNA here is from genome assembly GCA_015068985.1 of Oscillospiraceae bacterium. Taxonomy (GTDB): domain Bacteria; phylum Bacillota; class Clostridia; order UMGS1810; family UMGS1810; genus RGIG1828. Next base: position 3,696 of record SVJL01000043.1, on the reverse strand, counting down.
AATAAGCACTGACACTGTCATAGATTTTTTGGGTTTCTGTATCTGTATTAAAATTTGAGCAAAGGGTGTCGATATATTCTTCAGTAAAAACTCCCGAGTTTATTTTGTAAAATTCATCGTGATAATACTGGTTTGTTGTGTCGGTCATAAAGGTTCCAATAAGAATGATAACCGATATGGTAAGCAACACAAACATAGCACCAATCTTTAAGCTAATACTTTTAAACATATGTTATGCTCCAAAATAATATCCTACTCCACGCTTAGTGATAATGTATGTTGGTATACTCGGATTGTCTTCAATTTTTTCACGTAAACGGCGAATTGTAACATCCACAGTACGAACATCACCATAAAACTCATAATCCCACACCTTATTGAGAAGTTGCTCACGTGTGAAGATGCGTCCTTTTCTTGTGGCAAGAAATTTTAAAAGCTCAAATTCACGGAAGGTGAGAGATACACTCTCCCCTCTTTTGTGAACCTCATATTTTTCAATATCTATTGTCAAATCACCAAAAGTGAGAAGTTCACTTCCTGACTCGCTCTTGCCTGATATCTGAGTGCGGCGAAGATTTGCTTTGACTCGAGCCATAAGCTCCCTGAGGCTGAAGGGCTTAGTCATATAATCATCTGCACCAAGCTCAAGTCCCAAAACCTTATCAACTTCTTCTTCGCGTGCAGTAAGCATAATGATTGGAACAGTAGATTTTTCACGAACAGCTTTGCAAACAGAAAAACCGTCCATTTTGGGGAGCATAACGTCCAGCAAAATAAGATCTGGTTCCTGAGTCAGTGCCATTTCGGCAGCTGTCTCACCATCATGTGCACAAATAACCTTATAACCATTTTTTTCTAAGTTAATTTTTAATATATCAACAATTGGTTTTTCATCATCAACAACTAAAATTTTATTTTCCATAACATTCGGGCTATGCCCTACACCTCCTTGAAACAAAGGAAATATTAAATATTACTGATATTTTATCATAACTACCGCATATAGTCAAGGCAACATTTGTTAGTGCTGTGCCTAAAACCTTGCAAATAGTCTTACGATTCTTTTTGCGGTTTTATACAATATACCCTCCATCTCTTTTTCAACGGTTTTTAAAGCATTGGGTATATCTATTCCTTGTGGGCAATGACTTTTGCACTTTCCACAACCAACGCAATTAGAAGCAGATGTTGAATTCTTGCGAAGGGTTGTACACATAAAATACTCTTTTAAAGAACAAAACAGACCGTCGGTGAACTTGCGATTATATGCCGCAAAAATCCCGGGAATATCAACGCTCTTTGGGCATGGCACGCAATAACCGCAACCGGTGCATCCTATTTTAATCTTTGAATTGATTGCATCCACAACAGATTTTAACATTTCTTCGTCTTGTTTATCAAGATCGCCAATTTTTGAATTCGATGCAGTATGGATATTATCTAAAACCATATCTACCGAATTCATACCCGAAAGAACAACAGTGACCTCAGGCTGATTCCACAGCCACTTAAATGACCATTGTGCAGGTGTGTATTTCTTTTTGTATTCATCAAATATACGTTTTGCATCATCAGGCAAACGATTAGCAAGCCGTCCGCCACGAAGAGGCTCCATAATAAACACCGGCAAACCTTTTTTGTTTGCGTAATCAAGCCCTTTTCTCCCTGCCTGAGAATGTTCATCTAAGTAATTGTACTGAATCATACAAAAATCCCACTCATATGCATCAATCAACTTACAAAACATATCACTGTTACCATGATATGAAAATCCAATCTGTCGAATTTGTCCTTTTTCCTTTTTGTCTAAAATCCACTCTTCAATGCCAAGTTCTTTCATCCGTTCCCATGTGGCAACATCGCTGAGCATATGAATGAGATAATAATCAACATACTCGGTGCGTAATCTCCTTAGCTCCTCGTTAAAGATTTTGTCTAAATCACCTCTCGATTTAACAAGGTAATGTGGAAGCTTGGTTGCAATATTAATCTTATCCCTAATCGAATTTTTTTCAAAAATTTCGCCAATCAATGCTTCGCTGCCCGGGTATATATAGGCAGTGTCAAAATAGTTAACTCCCTTATTATAGGCTGTCATTATTTCTTTTTCAGCTTTGTCAAAATCCGGTTTTCCCATTTTTGTTGTAAAACGCATACAACCAAAGCCTAAAACAGACAGCTTATTGCCATATTTGTCTTCTCTATAATTCATTTAAACACCCCTAAAAACAGTGTATTTGCGAAAACTTACTTAATATAATCGAATTCAACTTCATACATCTGCACAGGGTCGCCCTCTGAGATACCAAGCTTTTCAAGAGCTTTAATAACACCTTTTTTGCGGAGTGCATTCTGAAAATATTGGAGTGACTCAGAATCTTCGAAGTTTGTTGAACCAAGAAGACGTTTGAGCCATCTACCCTCAACAATATACACTCCATCTTCAACTCTGCAGGTGAATGGTGCTTCGTCTTCATAAGAAATAATTTGAACCTGTTCATCGTTATCTTCATCAAACAACACAGGAACCGGAATGTCATCTAAAATTGATGCAACATAATTCATAAGTTCCGACACACCCGAGTTGGTTGCTGCCGAAATTTTGAAAACTTTGTAACCGCGTTTTTCCATTTCTTCGCAAAAGCTGTCATAAATGAAAGCATCATAAACCAAATCACGTTTGTTTGCCGCAACAATCTGAGTTCTTGTTGCAAGAGTTGGACTATACATTTCTATTTCTTTGTTAATAAGGTCAAAATCTTCAATCGGATTTCTGCCTTCAATACCGGATGCATCAACAACATGAATAAGAAGTCTTGTGCGTTCAACATGGCGTAAGAACTCGTGACCAAGACCGATGCCTTCACTTGCACCTTCAATAATACCGGGGATATCTGCCATAACAAAGCTTCTGCCAACACCAAGGTCAACAACACCAAGATTTGGTTCTAACGTTGTAAAATGATAGTTTGCAATTTTAGGACGTGCATCACTCACAACAGACAAAAGAGTAGATTTGCCAACATTCGGAAATCCTACTAACCCAACATCTGCCAAAAGCTTAAGTTCCATAATAATGTCACGACGTTCACCCTCCGTGCCGCTTTTTGCGAAACGCGGAATCTGACGGGTAGCTGTTGCAAAATGACAATTTCCCCAACCGCCGTTACCGCCTTTTGCAGCAACAAATTGCTGACCAATTTGCTTGAGGTCGGCAATTATTCTTCCTGTTTCGGCATCTTTTATAACAGTGCCGACAGGAACTTTAACAATCAGATTCTGACCGTTTTTGCCACTGGATTTTGCAGCCTTACCATCTTCGCCATTCTGAGCTTTATAATGTTTGCGGTAGCGAAAATCCATAAGTGTGCTGAGCTTTTCGTCAACAACAAAAATAACATCACCGCCATGGCCGCCGTCGCCTCCGTCAGGACCGCCTGCAGCAACATATTTTTCGCGATGAAAAGAAACAAGACCATTGCCTCCATTTCCCGCTTCTACATAAATCTGAGCCGTATCTGCCAACATAAAAATGCCTCCTTTATCAGTGTTTCTTTTAGAATGATAAAAATTCCAATATCAATTTATTAATGTAGTTTTAAAACGTTTATCATTCAAAAAGAAAATCTCAAGCACAGATAGTCTGTGCCTGAGATTATTTTTTGAAAAAATATTCAATGTATTATTCAGCAATCT
>SVJL01000042.1 GCA_015068985.1 Oscillospiraceae bacterium | reverse complement strand
TCTCGACGGCGTGTCACTCCATGTTTCAAAGGGCGAATTTGTTGCTATTGTGGGTTCTTCGGGTTCGGGCAAATCAACCTGTATGAACATTATTGGCTGTCTCGACATTCCCACAAGCGGCACCTATCACCTCAACGGCAGTGATGTTAGCCGTATGAACGAAAAAGAGCTTGCTCATATCCGAAACCGCGAGCTCGGGTTTATCTTTCAGCAATACAATCTCATACCAAAGCTGACAGTTCTTGAAAATGTGGAATTGCCTCTTCTTTATAAAGGTGTTAAAACCTCCGAAAGAAAATCGATGGCATTAAATGCTCTCGAAAGGGTAGGGCTTGCCGACCGCCACAGCAAATATCCGTCTCAGCTCTCCGGCGGTCAGCAACAAAGGGTTTCTATTGCAAGAGCTCTTGCAGGCAATCCGCCCGTCATACTTGCCGATGAGCCAACCGGTGCTCTCGACTCAAAAACCGGCAGGGAAGTGCTGGAATTTTTGCAAAAGCTAAACGGTGAGGGCACAACAATTGTTCTCATAACCCACGATAATTCAATTGCTGACCAGATAAAAAGAGTTGTACGCATACAAGACGGAAAAATAATTTCTGACATAACAAAGGAGGCAGACAGAGCGTGAATCTAAAACAATCCTTTGTGTTGGCTCTCAAGAGTCTTGCTTCATCAAAAATGAGAGCCATTCTCACCATGCTTGGCATAATAATAGGCGTTGCGGCTGTAATTATTATTGTAAGCATGGTAAATGGTGTAACCGGTGATGTGGTTGCCCAGTTTGAAAAAATGGGTGCAACCACAATTAATGTTAATGTTATGGGCAGAGGTGGCAACAGAAGCGTGTCGGTTGATGATATGCAAGACCTTGTTGACGATAACCCCCAATATTTAAAATCTATGACACCTGTGATAACAATTCCGGGCACTACCGTAAAAAACGGTTCAGCCAATGTTGAACCCACAACTCTGGCAGGTGTTAACGAATATTATACGGAGATAAAGAGCAAAGAAATAATGCTTGGCAGAGGTCTTCAATATGCCGACAGCGAATATCGTCTTCGCAATTGTGTTATCGGAACCTACATTGCCAAGGAGCTTTTTGGCACAACTCAGGTTTTGGGCGAGTCAATCAAAATTAACGGAATAGATTTTTCGGTGGTGGGAGTTTTTGAAGAAACTGCCGATGGCAAGGAAGCAACCGAAGACGACATTATCATTGTTCCCCACACAATGTCGCAAAAAATATCAAGCGGATTCAGCATGGGAACCTACACCTTCAACGCTGTGTCAAAAGAAGTGTCCGACAAAGCTCAGGCGTTGATTGAGGCATATCTTCTTGAGGTTTTCAGCTCTGAAAATGCCTACAGAGTTTCAAATATGAGCGAAATGATAGAAAGTGTTAACGATGTAACATCCACAATGTCTTTAATGCTTGCAGGCATAGCGGCTGTGTCGCTGCTGGTGGGCGGCATAGGCATTATGAACATTATGCTTGTGTCGGTAACAGAGCGAACAAGGGAAATAGGCATCCGAAAATCTCTTGGTGCCACCCCGTGGGACATTATGAGTCAGTTTGTTGTTGAAGCCATAACAACAAGCTGTCTTGGGGGAGTTATTGGAATAATAATCGGTGTTGTGGGGTCGTATGGGGCTTCTGCACTAATGGATCTGAAAGCGGCAATATCGGTGGGAGCTATTATAATTTCTTTTACAGTGTCGGCTCTTATCGGCATCGCATTTGGCTATTTTCCCGCAAAAAAAGCATCGAGATTAAACCCCATAGACGCTCTCAGATATGATTAAAGGAGGTGCTGTGATGAAAAAAAGATTAATATGTTGCATAATGTGCATATTCACTCTGGCTTCGCTTGTTGTGTGTCCGGCAGGTGCCGATGCACTGTCAAAACCTATGGAGCTTTTAAAGGCTATGGAAATCATCAGCGGCGATCCTGATGGGGGTATGAGACCAAACGACCTTGTGACCAGAGCTGAATTTGCAAAAATGGCAGTGCTTTTGTCTCCCCACAAAAATATGGTTGCACTCAATTCAAAAATCTCGGTTTTCACCGATTGCAGTGCTCTTCACTGGGCTGCTCCCTATGTTAAGACTGCGGCAGAAAACGGCATTGTTGAGGGCTATTCCGACGGTCGCTTCGACCCCGACGACAACATCACCTATGCTCAGGCAGTAACCGTTGCATTAAGACTCTTGGGCTATACCAATGATGACTTTGGCAACACCTATCCCGAGCCTCAGCTTGGTATGGCACAGTCGCTTAAAATAAATGCCGGAGTCGGTAAATCGGCCAACGAATATCTAACAAGATATGAAGTGTCCCTTGTGTTTGCCAACACTTTGTCAACCAAGGGGAAAAATTCATCGTCTAACTATATTACCACCCTTGGCTACACACTGATTGACGACTGCATTATTGTGGCAACTCATGCTCAGGATGCATCTGTCGCATCAGACCGTGTTCACACTTCTTCGGGAGAATACTATATATCCGACTCTTTCGACACCTCCCTTGTTGGTAAAAAGGGCAGTGCTCTTGTGTCCGGCGAAGGAAAGCTCATAACACTTTTCACTTCCGACATTAAAGCCGAAACCTATGCAGTGTATTCGGTGAGTGATGAATATGTCGGCATATATAAAGACGGCTCTGTGACAACTCTTTCGCCCGATGGCGGCACAACCGCCTACTACGGCGTTCAGAAAACAACTTTTTCGGAGCTTTGTGCTGTGATTTCAACGGGCGACCTTATCACCGTCGGCACCGCGTCCGACGGTAGCATAAACTACGTTGTAGCAGGCGAAAGTGATTTTGACGGACCGTACACAGCCGGTACAAACGGAGCTTTGCCTGAGTTTATAAGTGTTGACGGTCTGTCGGTTGTCAAAAACGGCGAAAAATCGCAAATCACTCAAATCAAACAAAACGACATTGTGTATCACAGCTCCTCTCTTTGTGCTTTGTTTGTGTATAGCAAAAAGGTGAGCGGCACCTACTCTGCCGCCACACCCAATCAGGACTCACCTCAAAGCATTGTGGTGGGTGCAGTGAGCTATGCTATCGAAACTCCTCTTGCTTTTTCAAAGCTACGCTCCGGCGGCAGCTACAGCATAGGCGATAATGTTGTTTTGCTCCTTGGCAAAAACGGCGGAGTTGCCGATGTTATGGGAACAGACGAAAATGGCGGCACAATCGGCAATCTTAAAGCCCAAGCTGACTCATATCAGACAATGACTCCCGAAGTTGCTCTGCTTTCATCTCTTGGTGCTGTGTCGGTCAGCGATAATTATTTGCAGAACTCAGAAAAAGAGGCATCAAGAGGCGAGTTTGCCAAAATGGCGGTTATGTCGTCTGTTCATCGCTCCAAGGTGTCGGCAGGAACAAAGCTGTCAATATTTCCTGATTGCACTGCGGATTATTGGGCAACTCCATATGTAAAAACAGCAGTTGAAAATGGTTTGATGTCGGCAATGGCATCGGGCAGATTCTACCCCGACGAACCCATCACCTTTGCATACGCAGTTGATTGTGCCCTGAAAATTGTCGGCTATTCCGATTCGGATTTTGCCGATTGGCCTCAAAGCAGAATTTCCCTTGCATCGTCACTTGGCATAACCGATGGTATCACCAAAGCTGCTTACGACTCCCTCACAAAAGCAGAGGCGGTCACACTTTTGTATAACACTCTTTGTTGCACCCAAAAAACGGGCAGCTTAAAGGTTATTGAAGCAATGGGCTACGAATATTATGATGATTGCGTTGCCATTGCAACCTCAAAAGAATCATCATCGGTGCCATACGGAAAAATCCTGACCTCAAACGGAACGTTTTCTTTTGACGAAAATGATTTCAACTATGAACTCCCCGGCAAATCAGGTCAACTTCTGGTGTTGGCGGGCAAGGCGGTTATGTTCAATCCCGAAAAGCTTTTATCTGCCGAGGCGGTTATTCATTCTGCCCTTCCGGGCGGTCTTGCTCTTATGGACGGTGACGGGATTGTCAGTGTTTCGCTCCCCGAAACAACAGCAACCTATGCAAATGCAGGCAAATCTACCTATGCACGGGTAAGAGACACGGTTTCTATGGGCGATACTGCAACAATATATTATGATGAAAATGGCAGTGTTGAATATTTGTTTGTCAACACAAGCTCTCTTGCAGGCCCATATGTGTGCACGGGAAACGACTGGTACAAATCCGTTCCCGGCTCCGGCGTGAGCTCACGTCTGGTTAAAGGCGGAAAAGAGGTTACAGCCCTATCGGCCAACGATGTTTTGTATTACAGTGCTTCCCAAGACACGGTCTATGCCTATGATAACAAGATTATCGGCATATTTGAAGATGCTTTTCCGAGCAAAACCTCGCCAAACACAATCACCGTATCAGGCACAGAATATGCAGTTGGCTCATCAGATGTGTTGCCCGACGGTATTGACTATGGCGACACAATCACCCTTTGCCTCGGAAGAGATTCAAAGGCAGTGTATGGCTACAGCACTTCAACTCAGACGATTGCAGGCTATCTGGTGGGAACGGGTGTTAAAGAATTTAAAAACTCCAACGACGAAGCCTACACATCCCTTTATGCAACCTTGGTGCTTGCCGATGGAAGCGTTATTGATTGTGCAACCGACTCCAATTACGAAAGTTGGTTAAATTATGTTATGACCATCACCTTTGCCGACGGTAAGGCAAAGCTTTCAGCACTTTCGTCAGGCAATTCCCTCTCAGGCAAGGTTGATGCAGCCAATCTTAAAATCGGCTCCGCAAAGGTGTCGGACAATGTTAAAATTTTGGATGTTGGTTATGTTGGCAGTTCATATCCGAGTGTATATAAACCTTTGTTTATCTCCAGACTTGACGGTATGAGTCTTAATTCAAAAGATGTGCTCTATACCAAACAAGAAAACGGCGAAATAACCGAGCTGATACTTAAGGATGCGACAGGCGACGCTTTCTCCTATGGCGTTGTTTCAGATGCAAATTATGACAAAGGAAAAGGCTATTCTTCGCCCTACACCTGCGACATAAACGGTAAATCCTATACCTACACCGCAACCGTTAACGGCATTCAGAAAGGGACATTTGTAAAAACTGCTTTGTCAAACGGAAAAATTCAGTATCTTACCAAAATGACACCAAAGACAGTTAACATTGATAGCTGCGACTACACTTCAATAACTCTTTCGGACGGCACAAAGCTTAAACTTGCAGAAGATGTTGTTGTGTATCGCCTTGTTAACAACTTCACCTATACTCTCCTTCCAGTTTCGGAGCTCTACGAAAACCTCCATGACTATTCCTACACCTCTGTGTGCAGTGATGCTGATGAAGAAGACGGAGGAAGAGTCAGAATTGTTATTTTGAAGGATTAACAAAAGAGTTTACTTTTTTAAATAGTTGTGTTATAATTGGCACAGTGCCGAAAGTGGGGCACTGTGCCAAATTATATTTGTAAATCTAAGGAGCTGGATTAATATGCTTAAAAGTCAGGCGAAAGTCGTAGACAAATTTCGCGATTTAATTATTGATGCTCAAAACTACATATGGGCAAATGCAGAAACGGGCTACAGAGAGGAAAAAACATCAAAATATCTGGAAGATGCTTTTGAGAAGCTCGGTTACGAGCTCACAAAGGCAGGAAATATTCCCGGATTCTATACAGTGCTCGACACCGGTCGCCCCGGTCCTGTTGTTCTTGTTTTGGGAGAACTCGATTCTCTTATTTGCTACGACCATCCCGATTCTAACCCCGAAACCGGAGCGGTTCATTGCTGCGGTCATAGTGCTCAGTGTGCAGCACTCCTTGGCTTGGCAGCAGCCTTAAAGGAACCCGGTGTTACCGACACGATGTGCGGAAAAATAAAGCTTTGTGCAGTTCCTGCCGAAGAACTCATAGAAATTGGCTATCGCAGCGAACTCATAAAGGAGGGGAAAATCCGCTATTTGGGTGGCAAAACTGAGTTTTTAAGTCGTGGCTATTTTGATGATGTTGACCTTGCATTTATGGTTCATGCAACAGTAGACAACACACTTTGCTGTAATCGTGGCTCCGTTGGCCTTGTTGCCAAAACTGTAACCTACAGAGGTGTGTCGGCTCACGCAGGCGGCTCTCCGTGGAACGGCTGCAACGCACTTTATGCTGCAACTCAGGGTCTCAATGCCATCAATGCAATTCGTGAAACCTTTAAAGAGCAGGATTGCATCCGTGTTCATCCCATCATCACTAAGGGCGGAAATGCCGTTAATGCAATTCCCGACACTGTTATAATAGAGAGCTATGTTCGAGGCAAAACCTTCGATGCAATTGTTGAAGCCAACAAGAAAGTAAACAGAGCTCTTTGCGGTGCAGCCCTCTCGCTTGGAGCCAACATTGAGATTGACGACAAACCCGGCTACGCACCTCTTAAAAACGATGCAGGAATGATTGAAATGGCAAAGGATGCCGGAGCCATATTTGATGATTTGGAATTTAAGTTTAACGACAAAACAGGCACCGGAAGCACCGATATGGGCGATTTGTCGTTGCTTTTCCCGTCTATCCATCCCTATATGCCCGGTTCAACCGGAAAATCTCACGGAGCCGACTATCAGGTGCCAAACCCCGATTTAACCTGTGTTGGCTCGGCAAAATGGCAGCTTGCAATGCTCACACTGCTCCTTAAAGACGGTGCCGAAAGAGCCAAAAAGATTGTGGAAAACTTTGAACCCACATTTGCATCAAAGACAGAATACCTCAACTACATAGATGAGCTTAATTCTTCCGGCAACCGCATTGAATACACAAATTCAGGCGAAGCTGTAGTTCGCCTTTGATAAAACCAAAAAGGATGTGTAAAAATCATTTGAATTTTTACACATCCTTTTTTAATTTTTTGCTATGCTCTTGGGTGAGCTTTGTTATAAACCTCTCTGATTTTTGCGTGGGCAAGCTTTGCATAAATTTGAGTTGAAGAAATATCCTTGTGACCAAGCATTTCCTGAATAGACGTTAAATCTGCTCCGTTTTCCAAAAGATGAATTGCAAATGAGTGCCTTAGTGTGCGGGGGTTAATTTCTTTGTCTATGCCGGCTTTTGTGGCATATTCTTTAATTATTTTCCAAAATCCCTGACGGGACATAGGCGAGCCTGTACAGTTAACAAACAGCGTGTCGGTGTTGTCTGATGCCAGATTTGGCCTTGCAACAGCCAGATACTCTTTGAGTGCATTAATGGCAAGCTTGCCAAGAGGCACAATTCTGACGTCGCCCGTCCTGCAACATCTGAGGTAGCCGATGTCGACGTCAACATCACGTGTTTTAAGGGCGATTAGTTCACTCACCTTTATTCCGCTTGCATACATTATCTCAAGCATTGCTTTGTCTCTTAAAGCTCTTGGAGTTGTAAGGTTCGGAATGTTCAAAAGAGCATCAATTTCGTCTTTTGAAAGAGCTTCCGGAGTCTTTTTTTGTTGTTTGGGAAGCTTTATATCTGATGTCGGATTTGTTGTTACAGCAGATTTTGCAAGCAAAAAGGAATATAACGCTCTTATTGATGCAATGCATCTTAGCACCGATGAATCCGCCATACCTCTTGATTGCATATTGCTCACATATGAGGTAACAAGAGCATTATCGGCAGAGAGTATGTCGAATCCCGATTTTGTTATGTAGTCTGAAAACTGTTTTATGTCACGGCAATACGACTGAACCGTGTTTTCAGAAACCTTTTTGTTGCCCCTCAAATGCTGGGCAAATTCGGTAATAATAATATTCTCCATTTTTATCAATCCTTTGTATAAACTGCAGTTCATTCAAAATATAAAGTAAGAAATAACTGCTTCAATAAAAGTTATCACACACAGCATTGCTCCAAGACCGAGCTGCAAAGCAACATACGAAAGCCACATATTTCTTTTTTCGCCGTTTCTTAGAAATGGGTGCCCCCTTTTTTGTAAAAACGGAAAGCGGACTGCAATAACAGCTACAGCAACACTTATCATAAGACTAAGCGAAAGCGGTATAACAATTGCAAAAAAGCACATAAACGCTCCCTTGAATTGATAAACACGAATCAGAATAGCTGCCGTAAATCCTGCCGAAAACCCTTTGAATGCCATGAGAGCAAGAGTTAGCGGAATAAAAATTGTGTGCAGTGAGCAAATGAGAATGCACACAATAAATTTAAGATTTTCAGCAAGGCCGTTTTTTGCAATCTTCCATATGCCGTTTTGCTCCGATACAGTAGCTTCAACATATTCTGCAATGCCTCCATAAGCACTGCCGTCAAGAAGTGCGCTGCAGCATATTGCACAAATGCAGGCAGCAAACCATATCATCAAAACAAAAACTGTTGTATGTTTGTTTTCTTTGCATATTCTCGTAGCTATATTCATTATGTATCACCTTATCATATAAATATGAAAGATGATTTTGTAAAATGACATTATTTATTTCCCATTTTAGCAGCTTTTTGTGCGCAGGCATCAACAGCCGCCATTATGGCAGAACGCATACCGCAATCTTCAAGTGCCTGTACTGCTTCAATTGTTGTGCCTCCGGGAGAACACACCATATCTTTAAGCACTGCCGGTGCAAGCCCGGTTTTGAGCATCATAGCGGCACTTCCAAGCACCGTTTGGGCACTGAGCTCGTAGGCTGTTTTGCGGTCAATTCCGTGTTTTACTCCGGCATCGGCAAGCGCTTCCATAAACATAAACACATATGCCGGACCGCTTCCGTTGATTGCTGTGCAGGAATCTATCAGCTCTTCTTTAACCAGAGTCGTCTTTCCTGATGCGGCAAATATTCCGTTTGCAAACTCAAATTCTTCTTCGGTCACGTCATCGCCTTTGCAAAGAACGCTCATTCCCTCCAACGCCTGCAAACACAAGTTTGGCATAACTCTCACAACCTTGCCTGTGCCAAGAGCTGCGCAAAGGTCGCAAAGCTTGATGCCTGCCGCAATAGACACAAAGAGTTTTCCTTTTGTATCGCACTTGTTTTTTATTTCTTCAATAACGTCAAACATAACATTCGGCTTAACTGCCAGAATAATGCAATCCGATGCATTGACAGTTTCTTCAAGGCCGGCAATGTTAACGCCAAGAGCCTTTATTTCATCTTTTATAACCTTGTCGCACACATATATATTGCAGGCATCACTTTTCTTTGCGGCAATCATACCCGAAAGAATTGCACCGCCCATGTTGCCTGCTCCGATAAAACCTGTGCTATTCATAATCTTTCATCTCCCAAAAAGTCGAGTAAACGTATTATATCACAGCAAAATGAGCAAGTAAAGAAAAATTTTGGTTCAAAAAAATATTATGTAAACTTTGTATAAAAAAACGCACCCGATTTCTGCAATGTTGCATATTGACGGATGCGTTTTATGTTAATTAAGATATGTTATTTTATAATTTTGATAAAAAAGTAAACAATCATAATACTATTTGATGCGTGTAAGATGCTGACAATATGCATACACATTCTGAATTTTTTTTGCTTCCACGCCATCATCTGCCTGTATAATTGGCTGCGATTCAGACGGAGTCACATAGAGCTTAAATACAATCGCATCTTGTCCGGGGCGCATATTGCGTATATGCTTATACTCAAAATTCCTTTTTGTTGCACCAATATGGTCGAAGATAACTGTTTCTATACCGGCATCTGAAAAACATCTCAAAACATCTTCCTCGTCGTGAATTTCAAGAAGATGTGCGGCTTCTTCAAAGCTTAAATTAACACATTCAAATGTGCCTTCGTTCAACACAGACATCATACTGCTGTTGTCTAATAACAATAAGGGTAAACTTTTGGAATCTTTCATAAACGCTCCTCCTTTTTTGCAAGTCTGTTCGACACAATATTCAATTATTCGACCAACTTGCTATTATTTGTTCTAATTATAATTCATTTTTGCAAGTTTGTCAATACCAAACTTGCATTTTTTTACCAAAGAACAAAAATGGTAAGCTATTACATTGGCGATGACAACAACTACAGTGTGCTAAAAGAGGTGGCACAGATGCTTAGTATGACAAATCTCCAAACTCTCAAAAAAACTGCACAAAAGAATATGAACTCTGTTCAGGAAATAGTTGATACTGTTCTTGGTTGGTTTGACAAGTCAATCAGCAGATATGAAAGTATGGACACTCGGTATCAGGGTAATTTTGCCGATGCTGTTGCAAAGCTCAGAGATAAAAAAGACGCTTTTGCTCACTTTTTTGGCCGTGCAAGTGAGGGGTATTATAGAAGTCCGATTTCTTTTGATGTTACACCTTATATTGACACAATAATATAATACTATTGACATCTCATAAATATCGTGATATAATAATATCAAACAAAAAGTAACCAACCAGTTGGTTTTAAAACTAACCTAAAAGGAGATTTATGTTATGTGGACTGAAGAAAAGCTTAACCAATTGCTCACGCAGCCATCCGGTGCTCTCATTGAAGATATGAAAAAGATTAAGGGAGACATCATGGTTCTTGGTGCCGGCGGCAAAATGGGCCCAACACTTTGCGTTCTTGCAAAAAATGCCTGCAAGGCAGCAGGAGTTGACAAAAAGATTTATGCCGTTTCCCGTGGCAGCGACCAAATTGCAACCGACCTTATGAAAGAGAACGGAATTGAAGTTATTGCCGCAGACCTTCTCGACAAAGAAAAGCTCTATGCACTTCCTGAGGTCGAAAACGTAATCTATATGGCAGGCAGAAAGTTTGGCACCGATGGCAACGAATGGCAGACATGGGCTATGAACTCAACTCTTCCTGCATTTGTGGCAGACAAATTCAAAAAATCCAACATAGTGGTATTTTCTTCAGGCAACATATATCCGATAGTTCCCTTGTCGGAGGGAGGATGCACCGAAGCTGACCGTCCCGTGCCCAACGGCGAATATGCTATGAGCTGTCTGGCAAGAGAAAGAGCTTTTGAGTACGCTGCCAACACCTTTGGCACAAAGATTTTTATTTATCGTCTCAACTTTGCCGTTGACCTTCGCTACGGTGTGCTTTTTGATTGTGCCGACAAAATTATGAAAGGTGAGCCAATCAGCCTTTCAACCCCTTGCTTTAATTTTATATGGCAGGGCAGTGCAAACGAAATTGCAATCCGCGGTCTTCTTCATGCTGATTCTCCGGCTTGCATTATGAATGTTACAGGTCCCGAGACCGTTTCTATCAAAAAAGCTTCAATTGAGCTCGGCAAATATCTTGGCAAAGAACCCATTTTTGAAAATGAATGTGGAACCGATGCTTACCTCAACGATGCATCTCTTGCAATGGAAACCTTTGGTTATCCCCAAGTTAGTGCCAAAACTCTTATCCGTTGGCAGGCCGAATGGCTTCTTGACGGCGGCAGAACCCTTGGCAAACCCACTCATTTTGAAGAACGCAAGGGCAGTTATTAATTGATAGGAGGATATTACCATGACAAGACACGAAATAGCACTTGGGAAGCTTGCAGAGGGCACAGTTATTCCTGCAACTCCTCTTGCACTCACCCAGGACCGTAAGCTCAACGAGAAGGGGCTCCGTCTTTTGATGAACTATTATCTCGATTGCGGTGTTGGGGGCATTGCAACTTGCGTGCACACCACACAGTTTGAAATCCGCGACCCTGAGGTTGGTCTTTTTGAACCTGTGCTCAAAATAGTTGCCGACGAAATTGCAAAATACGAAAAAGAGCACAAAACAGTTATCGTAAAGGTTGCAGGTGCCTGCGGTCCCAAAGAACAGGCTGTTGCAGAAGCAAAACTTGCAAAACGCTATGGCTACGATGCAGTGCTCCTCAGCCCCGGCGGTCTCAACCACCTCAGCGAGGAAGAAATGCTTGAGCGTACCAGAGCAGTTGCCGAGGTTATGCCCGTAATCGGATTCTATCTCCAGACTGCAGTTGGCGGCAGAGTTTTCAGCTATGACTATTGGGAAAAGCTTTGCGCAATCGATAACGTTGTTGCCATAAAGTGTGCATCCTTCAACCGCTACACAACTCTTGATGTTGTACGTGCGGCAGCAACCTCCGACCGTGCCGACAAAATCACTCTCTACACCGGAAACGACGACAGCATCGTGATAGACCTTCTCACCAAATTTGAATTCAACAAAGATGGCAAAACCGTTACCAAATGCTTTGAGGGAGGACTTCTTGGTCATTGGACAATGTGGACTCAGAACGTTGTTAGAATGTTTGCTTCAATTAAGGAAGAACGCAAAAAAGACAGCATTTCTTCAATGTTCCTTACCTTAGCAGCTCAGGTGACCGATGCCAATGGAGTTTTCTTTGATGCAGCTCATGGCTTTGCCGGTTGTATCCCCGGTGTGCACGAGGTGCTTCGCCGTCAGGGACTTATGGAAAACATACTTTGCCTCAACCCGGACGAGGTTCTCTCTCCCGGTCAGGCGGAAGAAATTGACCGCATACAGAAATCCTATCCTCACCTAAACGATGATGAGTTTATAAAAGAGCACATTGAAGACTGGAAAAAGAGAGTATAACGCTTATGGAACAAAGTAAAAAAAGTGCCATAACCAGACAGAAAATTCTGGATGCGGCAGAAACCGAATTTTCCAAAAACGGTCTTGCCGCAACACGTGTTGATACAATAGCATCTGAGGCGGGCGTGAACAAACAGCTTATTTACGCTCATTTTCAGAGCAAAGAAAATCTGTATGCTATCATTCTGGAGCGTGTGTACGGCAGACTTTCGGAATATGAAAAAATACTCTCCGAAAGCACGTTTACAGGCATTGAAACCATTCGTATGATCATTTTAGAATATTTTCAGTTTCTTATGGAAAATCCGAACTTCGTAAGACTTATGCTGTGGGAAAACCTGAACAATGCGGCATATGTCAACGGGGTTCGCACCAATCTTTTTGCAGGTGCCGAAAAGCTTTTGCATCAGGGTGTTGAAATGGGAATTTTGCGAAGTGACCTCGACATTGAGCAAACCGCAATGTCGCTGAGTATGTTTTGTTTTTCGGCGTTTTCCAATATTCACACCATATCCAAGCTTCTTGGCAAAGATTTGCATACCAGGTCGGAGCTTGAAAAAAGGGCAGAGCATATTGCCAATGTCCTTACCAAATACATATTATACAAGGAGGAACTTCCGCTATGTTAAATATTGCAGTTGTTGGAACAGGTATCATAGGTTTGTCGCACCTTAATATGATGGAGAAAACAGACTCCTGCCGTTTGTGTGCTTTGTGCGACGTTAACGAAGCTCAGGTAAAAGAGCTTGCAAAAGAAAAAAACGTGCCTTATTTTCTTGACTACAAAGAAATTCCCGGTGCGGTAGATGTGGATGCAGTAATTTTGAATCTTCCTCATTTTCTTCACTGCGAGGCATCAATTTTCTTCCTTGAGCACGGAATTCACGTGTTGGTAGAAAAACCTATGGCAAACACAGTTGAAGAATGTGACCGTATGATAGAAGCAGCCGAAAAAAGTGGCAAAAAGCTGGCTGTTGGCCATTTGCAGCGCTTTTTTTCCACAACGCAGTTTGTTATCGACAAAATAAAAAGCGGCGAGCTTGGCAAGCTTTGTATGTATGGAGAAACCCGCAGTGTGAACTATTTTGCCGAAAGCCGTCCCAAGTGGTTTTTGAGCAAAGAAAAAGCCGGCGGCGGCATTATGATGAACTACGGTGCTCACGCATTCGACAAAATCTTCTCTATTTTTGGTGCGCAAGACATTGAAGTTGCATCGGCAATTGCCAACGTCAAAACCGAAAATGATATTGAAGGTCAGGCTCAGTTTATTGTAAAGCTTGCCGACAACGTGAGTGCTGCAGTTACCTTTAGCGGCTATAGTACATCATTCCATCAGACGTGTTATTATTTTGAAAAGGGTATCATTTCTGTGGGCGGTTCCGGATGCACTGTATATGACGAAAGCGGCACGGCAACCGAGGGGGATTGCAGCAAATATCCCTTGCCCGGAATGCTCTGGCAGCTTGAAGAGTTTTGCAAATATGTTAAAGGTGAGCCGTCAATGACTCCCGACGGTCACTTTGGCAGGGCTGTTATAAAGGCCATAGAGCAGGTATATGGTAACTGATTTGTGACAACAAAAAGGGTATGTAAAAATCACGGAGATTTTTACATACCCTTTCATATTTTTAAACTAAATTAGTTAAGTTCTGATGCATCTGCATTTTTGGAAAGTTCCATGCAGTGCTGCGCAGCAAAACTGTCTTGAGCTTCGCTGTTTTTGAGGGCAATTGCATATTTTCGGGGAATCTTCACATCTTTGCCTCTGGGCACAATCATTCCCACACCGTTCACCGCCACAAAAACATCGTCTTTGTATTTGTCGTTATCCTTGAAAAGTCTGACCTCAACAAGTTCGTTATAGTAATTTTTGCTCTTCGCAGTTTCTGTAGTTTTGGTTTCAGCTGATTTCGCCATCATGACCATCCTTTCGTTAAATTAAATATTGCTCATCTTGTAGGGTGCAGTGTTTACGATGCACCGTAATCGGTTCGTCGTAGACTGCAAAGCCTTGCAACTATCAATTCATTCCGCTTTCAAAGCTTGATGCACTCTCAATGCGGACCATATAGTTTTCAACAAGTCTTTCTGCAGTTTTAGTGCCTTTCCAGCCGGCTGTTGCTCTCTGGTTGAGAGGGTCGGCAGTTCCGCCGGAGCCAAGCTGTTTTACGATGTGCTGAAGTCCGCCGCCTGTAACC
>SVJL01000041.1 GCA_015068985.1 Oscillospiraceae bacterium | reverse complement strand
ATCCGAACCTGATTTTGAAACGGAAGATTTCCGCTTAAACTTCGTTAAAATGCTCGTAAATCCACAAAGGATTCACTGCGCTTTTGCCTTGTTTAAGCAAAAATCTTCACGTTCAAAATTCTTCGACTTGAAAAGCTTGTGTTTTTGAGGAGATTTTGGTGCGGAAGACGAAGGAAGGCTGACGCCTTTCGAGGATGACAAGGCAAAAGATTCCGAAAACACTGGTTTTCAGGCAGGTTCAGATAACTACTGTCAGGCTAACGTCATCTAACTTATTTTACATTCTCAAAAATTATTCGAAATATGATTTTAAAAAATCAGCAACACTTCCGTCATATTCCGCCTCTGCCATATAATAGAAACCAAGCTGATTTCCGCAGGCATAATTAATATATGTCTTGCCGTTATAGTCACACATATCAATGTCGGAATTGTTGATGATGAATCCGGAATATTTTATTTGTTCAATCAGTTCTTTGCCAAGATCGGAGGCCTTGGGTGAAATTATTCTGTCTTCATTGCTTGGCATAAGAATTGGGTTGTAGTAGCCAACATACCAGTCTTTAAAATCTTTGGTTCGGTAAATATAGTTAGTGTAGTGCTTACACGGAAGCTCAGTTACCGATATAACATAATACCACCCCTGTGAGTATTTCATCCACGGACCGCCCATATAACGTTCTTTTGAAAAGCCAAGATCATAGTCCATAAAAGTCCAGTTTTTCATGTCGGGCGATGTGGCAAAAAACAGCGTGAACGGATAGTCGCCAACATATTCTTTCGGCTCACTTGCTTCCATAAGGAGCACATAGCCGTCAGGGCCTTTTGTAAGAGATGTGTTATAATAGACCCAACCCGGATTTGAAAGCAGAGGCGAGTTTGTCCACTCTTTAAGGTCACAGCTTTCATATATGCGGATTGTACCACGCTCTTTCATATCCACTCCAAGTACATAGGCTTTGCCGTCTTCAACATATGCAGAGTGAAAATAGCTATCTTCTGCGAGAGAAGAAATTATTTTTCCGCTTTCGACATCTCTTATCACAGCGTACCTCAAAATTGTAGAATCTGTTCCGTTGAGCGGGTCAAAAAGCTCCATTCTCATCAGGCGTCCATTCCATACAAAGGGTGTCATTTCGCCATTTGGACTGCAGGCACCGAGTTTTTTGATTTCGGGGAATCTGTTTTTCATTATGGTGGATGGACCGTAATTAATTTCTGCCATATTCAAAATCTCCTTAAAACTTTATGATTGCAAAGCCCGCCGCAGGAATTGTTGCACTGTAGGTTCTATCGTCTTGCCTTTCAATGTTTATTTTTCCGGCGAATTCTTTTATAACCTCAATGCTTGTTGATTCTTTAAATGTTATGTTCACCTGTTTATTGGCGCTTTTGCATATTGTGTCGCCTTTTTCTAAGCTTCTTTCGTTGCCTGCGTTGTTGAAGACAGAAAGGTAACGTGCACCATTTTCGTCGGTCGACACGAGCCAGCAGAGAGAATCAACATAGCAGGGCATAACCTCCTTTATGAGCTTATGGAGCTTTTTCTCCAATTCGTCAAGGTTATCAGATTTAAGAATTTTGCCGCAAAGGCTTTTGTTTGCTTTTTCAAAGTTTTCACCTGCTGTGGCATCTATCAGATAGTTGTAGCTATCAAATGTAGATTTGGGTGCATCTTCATAGATGATATCAAACACATCAGGAAAACGTGAATTTGTTATAACGTGGTCTTCGTTGCCTATAGTTTCGTTTTTGGCAAATATGAGTTTTAGCACATCTTCAATATGACCGTAATATTCTTTTTCGCTGTCTGAGAGAATACAACGCATATATTCGCTGCGGTGAACACCAAGCTCGCATGGTTCAAACATATCCTGAAGCTCAATGCAGGAATATGACTTTGGAAGCACAATAGCAAACGGTGTCTTTGCTTTTATGTTCCTGAAATTTAACGCATCGTTTATAAAATCCTTTTTTACCACACCATACTCCGAAAGGGTATAGTCAGTCATATCAGCATAACTGCAATTAAGACCCCACTCCTCCGAAAATAGTGAGCTCCTGCCATAAGAGCATAGTGATATATTCTGTTTTGCAAAAGTCTTGAGCTGCCGCCATTTTTGCCATAGGTGGTAAAATCGTCGGGGTGAGTTTCCTGAGTGAGATACCATTCGTTAGACGTATCGGAGTTGTAGCATGGCATAGAATAAAACGGCAAGTCGCCATCTCTCGACTCACGCCAGCATTCATAGTAGGTGCCCCAGGTTTTGCCGCTCATTTTGGCAATGCCGCGGGCAAGAGCAACCTCTATTCGCATTTGAGGTATCTGACAGCCAACCTCCGGCATAAAGCTATTCATTCCCATATCGTTTTGGATTTTTGTTGCAAGATAGTAGCTGTCGCAAGGAAGAATACGTCCCTTTACCTCTGCCATTCTGCGCAAAAAGAGGTCTTTTATTTCTTCCATATATTCGCTTGGCGTTTTCGCATAGGTCATTGTGGCATAATGCTCGGGTGTGTCTTGGGAAAAAGCAGCAAGAACCGTGCCATCGGGCATTTTGGCAAATGAGCGGATTGAAAGCTCTCTGAGCTTTTTGGCGTCATATGGGCCAAAGCTTCCGTCCATCAAGCTCAGAATCCTTTGCCAGTCGGAGTTGCGACGATTAGAGGCACTTTCGTGAAGCTGAAAGCCCAAAAACCAATCGCCGAGAACGGAAATGTATTCTTCAATCAGACTTTGGTCGAAGTCGTATTTATGATAGGTTATGCCACCGGCAATGCGGTCAACATAAAAAGGATACTTATTCTCTTTAATAAGAGTGTGGAGCTTGGTGCTTATTGCGGCAATATTATTAAATTTTCGGCACTCAGGCACAGAAAAAGCGTGCTGAATTTTAAAGCCGGAATCTTTGTTTATAAGTCCGTTTTTTTCAAGCCCCTTGAAAGCTTCCTCATTATACACGTGAAAAAATTTCATTTTGACCCCTCCTATATAGTTAAAAATACAATCGATAAAGTTCCAACTATCAATCCACAAAATTGCATTCGGGAAAGAGTTTCTTTACATTTTAAGCCTCCGTAAATTCTAACACAAAGCATGACTTTAATATACATCACTATGTAGACTTTGACAATATAATATTGTCATAAAATATTGCACTTTCTTCCTGAATGTGGTATGATATGAAAATGGAGATGAGAAAAATGCAGATAATATACAATACCGAAAAGCTTCAGCAAATACTACACGGTCTGTCGGTTCTCACCGGAGTCAGCATTGCTTTTTTTAACAAAGATTTTGAACGCGTGTGCGGAAGTGTAAAAGAAAACGATTTTTGCGAAACCATTCTATCATTAGAATCTTTCAAGGAAAAATGTTTTGAGTCGGACAATACGATTCTTACACGATGCATCAAAAGCCGACGCTTTGAGTGCCATTTTTGCCACGCCGGGCTCTATGACGCAGCCCTTCCTGTTATCATAAACGGCAGCATTGCCGGATATCTGATTATGGGCAGAGTAAGGTCGGCAGATTCGCCAAAAGAGTGCATAGTTTCCGGTAACAAAGATTTAAAAAAGCTTTATGCCGAGCTTCCGTTCTTTTCAAAAAGTCAGCTCGAAAGTCTTAAAACCCTTTTGCCAAACATCCTTTTTTCGGATGCCATAAATGTGGAGCTTGACGAGCTGGGTGAAAAAATTGCAGAACACATCAAAGCCAACCTGTCATCAGATTTGAGCGTAGACTCCATTTGCAAAAAATTCTTTATTTCAAAAAATCATTTGTATAAATATTTTAATGTGTCTTACGGTACCACGGTTAATGAATATATAACCCGCCTGCGTATGGAAAAAGCCAAAAGGCTTCTTTGTGAAACAAAGGAACCGGTGTATTCTATAGGCGAAAAGGTTGGCATAGATAACTACACCTATTTTTGCAGACTGTTTAAAAAACGAGAAAATATGACTCCTGTTCAGTTCCGAACAACATCAAAAAAATGTAAAAAGTGAACCGGCCACCAAAGTCAGGTCAAAAATCTGACACTTGGGAGGTCGGTTCACGAATTTATCCGGCTTTATTTTCTTTTTCAAATTTTGCCAAGCTGTATAACAAATGTGGGAGCAAATCCCAATCCGATTATTGTCATAATCTGCACCATAGAGAGTGGTGCAACCTCAAACAAGCTTCCCCAAAACGGCACAAACAAAACCAGCATCAACAGTACGATGCCTGCCATATTGCCGGAAAGCAGAAACTTAATTGAATTTTTGATGTTTCTGTAAACATTTCTTCCGTTTGCAACTGATTTTTTAAATTCAGCTCTTTGGGCTCTATGGTCTGACCTTCCACATAAATCTTTTGAACCGTTTTTCACATTTTAAAATTTTTAAAACCTTGCTATAAACAGTAATAAATCCTTTGGACGATGAATATAATAGTAATATTTGAATAGAAAGAAGGCGTTTTTTTGCCTTGAAATTGTTGGTTTTTAATGAAAAAGCTTCTAATATTTTGTGGGGAATAAATATGGTAAGTCAAAAAGAAATGTGCTATAATAAATCTGTATAATATTTTTCACTATTGAAAGGCGGAATCTTATGAAAAATTCCTGTGAAAACACCTCGGTTTTAAGTATGCTTGAATCGTTTGCATCAGGCAACTCAACCGATTGTTATAATCTGCTGGGCTGTCACAGGGCAAATGAAGGCTTCGTGTTCAGAGTCTGGGCACCTCACGCAAAAAGTGTGAGTGTTGTTGGTGATTTTAACTCGTGGGATACCTCTGCCCCAAAAATGAGTCATATTGGCTCAGGTGTGTGGGAAGGGTATGTTAATAACGCTAAGATTTATGACAATTATCAGTATTATATAGAAACTCAAAGCGGAGAATTTCTCCACAAAACCGACCCCTATAGTTTTCATACCTGCACCCGCCCCGAAACTGCAGGAAAGGTGTATGATGTGTCGGGGTTTGAATGGACAGACTCCGGATATATGCAAGCGAAAAAAGCCATAAACCATATGGAAAAACCCATCAATATATATGAGGTGCATCTTGGTTCGTGGCAAAAGCACCCCGATGGTAATTTTTTTACCTATCGTGAAAGTGCAAAGGAGCTTGTCAGATATGTTAAAGATATGGGCTACACTCACATTGAGCTAATGCCCGTCACAGAGTTCCCCTACGATTTGTCGTGGGGATATCAGGTCACCGGCTACTATGCACCCACCTCACGCTATGGCACTCCCGAAGATTTTGCTTTTTTTGTTGACCATTGTCACTCGGAGGGCATTGCCGTAATCTTAGACTGGGTTGGTGCCCATTTTCCTAAAGATGCTCATGGCCTCGCAAGCTTTGACGGCGATTTTTGCTATGAATATTCCGATCCTTTAAAGAACGAGCACCCCGACTGGAACACCCGTATTTTTGACTATGGCAGAGGCGAGGTTATGTCGTTTCTTGTATCAAACGTGTGCTTCTGGCAAAACGTGTACCACATAGACGGCTTTCGTGTTGATGCGGTAGCGTCTATGCTTTATCTTGACTATGGCAAAAAAGACGGTGCGTGGCGTCCCAACGTGTTTGGCGGCAACTACAATCTGGAGGCAATCGACTTTTTGAAAAAGCTCAACTCTGCCGCATTCCAAAACGATGGCTCAGTTATGATGATTGCCGAGGAATCAACTGCGTTCCCCATGGTCACAAAGCCCCCGTTTGACGGAGGTCTGGGATTTAATTTTAAATGGAACATGGGTTGGATGAACGATATGCTTGCATATATGTCCACCGATCCGCTTTTCAGAAAAGGGCGGCACAACAATCTTACATTTTCGCTGACCTACGCATTTTCCGAGAATTTCATTTTGCCAATTTCACACGATGAGGTTGTGCACGGCAAGTGCTCTATGATTGGCAAAATGCCAGGCGAATATGACGACAAATTCGACAATCTGCGTGTGTTCTACGGATTTATGATGGCACACCCCGGCAAAAAGCTCAGCTTTATGGGTAACGAGTTTGCTCAGTTCATAGAGTGGAATCCCGAGCAAGAGCTTGACTGGATACTGCTTGATTACGACAAACACAAAAAGATGAAAAAATATGTTAAAGATCTTAACCGCTTTTATCTGGATAATCCCCAAATGTGGCAAAACGATGTGGATTGGGAAGGCTTTAAGTGGATAAGTCACGACGACAATTCAAATAGTGTTATAGCATTCAGGCGAATAGATAAAGCAGGAAATGAAATAATAGCAATATGCAATTTTTGCCCCGTCAAACGTGCAGGCTATGCTATCGGCGTACCATATGAGGGCAAATACAAGTGCGTATTTTCAAGCGACAAGCTTGCCTACGGCGGCAAAGGCAGCCGTCAGGGAATTGTTAAGGCTAAGAATAAACCTATGCACGGATATGACCACTCGATTGAGCTAACCATACCCGCCATGTCGGTTTTGTATTATAAATTGGATAATTAAAGTTATAGGAGGCGTATCACAATGATCAGAGGAAAAAGCAAGGAGTGTATCGCTATGCTTCTGGCAGGGGGACAGGGCTCGAGGCTCAAAGTTCTGACCGAAGCCACAGCAAAGCCGGCGGTTCCGTTTGGAGGAAAATACCGCATCATAGACTTTCCTCTTTCCAACTGCGTCAACTCCGGAATCGACACCGTGGGAATCATGACCCAATATCAACCCCTTGAGCTTAATGACTACATAGGCACAGGCTCACCATGGGGACTTGACCGCAATTTTGGCGGCGTTCACATTTTGCCACCGTATGCTCAAAGCGGAAAAAGCGAATGGTACAAAGGCACGGCAAATGCCATTTATCAGAATATTAATTTTGTTGACCGTTATGAACCGGAATATGTGCTTGTGCTCTCCGGCGACCACATTTACAAGATGGATTATGACAAAATGCTTCGCTATCACAAAGAAAAAGGAGCCGAATGTACAATAGCCGTTTTAGACGTGCCCCTTGAAGAGGCATCACGCTTTGGCATAATGAACACCAATGACGACGACTCCATCTATGAATTTGAAGAAAAACCTAAGCAGCCAAAAAGCACAAAGGCTTCTATGGGTGTGTATCTTTTTGACTGGAAAATCTTAAAGCAATATCTCATCGACGATGAAGCCGACCCCAATTCGTCAAACGACTTTGGCAAAAACATTATTCCCAATCTCCTTGCCGACGGCAAAAAGCTTTTTGCCTATCAGTTTGACGGCTACTGGAAAGATGTTGGAACTCTTCAGAGCCTTTGGGAAGCCAATATGGATCTTTTAGACCCATCTGTTCCCATTGAGCTAAAAGACAAAGACTACAAAATCTATGCCCGTAACTATGCTGAGCCTCCATCGCTCATCACAAAATCTGCCGAAATCAACAACTCCTTTATTGCTGAGGGCTGCACCATAAAGGGCAGTGTTAAAAACTCGGTAATATCTACCGGTTGCAAAATTGCCGAAGATGCAATTGTTATAAACAGCGTTATAATGCCCGATGTTGAAATCAAGAGCGGTGCTGTTGTCAAATATGCAATAATCGGTCAGGAAAGCGTTGTTGGCATGAACGCAAAGGTTGGCGAAATTCCAACCGACGGTGCATCTGCCAAGGAAGATATTTGTGTTGTGGGCAAAAATACTATCATCGCCGCCGGCGATGTTGTTGGACAGTGAAGGGGGTAGAAAGCTATGAAAATGACAGGAATTATTTTTTCCAATGTGTATGACACATCACTTGGTGACCTCACAATGAAACGTACCGTGGCATCTCTGCCCTTTGGCGGCAGATACCGTCTGGTAGATTTTGTGTTGTCCAATATGGTAAATTCAGGCATATCCTCAATTGGTCTTATCACAAAATATAACTATCAGTCACTTATGGACCACTTAGGCTCCGGTGCAGAGTGGGATCTTAGCCGCAAAAACGCAAATTTTTATATTTTGCCTCCATTTGCATCGGGTGTTACCAATGTGTATCGTGGAAATCTTGAAGCACTTTCCAATGCGGTACAGTTTTTGCAATCCATAAAGCCCGACTATGTTGTTATGTGTGACACAACGGTTATTTGTAATATAAACTACAAAAAGGCTTTGGCAGCTCACGTTGCATCAGGTGCCGATGTTACCGTTATTGCAAGCCGTGACCTCAGAGCCTATGAGAGCGTTGACAGCGACCTTGTTTTAACCAAAGATGAATCGGGCAAAGCAACCGATTTGGCAATTGGTCAGGACTTGGGCGATGATTCACTGGTTGGTATGGGAATGTTTATTGTTGAGCGAAAGTTTCTTCTCAGCATCATCAACAACTACGTGTCACGCGGACGCTACAGCTTTGAAAAAGACTTTCTTCTCTCCCGCTTTGCCGACGACAGCGTTAACGTTAATGTGTATGAATTTAAAGGTCCGGTTTTAAGAAACCACAGTATTCTTTCTTACTTCAAAAACAACTTCCGCATCATGGACGAGGCTATCCGTGAAGACATTTTCACTACAAAAGCTCCAATCTACACAAAGGTGCGTGACGAAGCTCCTGCGTATTATGCCGAATCATCAAGTGTTAGCGACAGTCTCGTTGCCGACGGCTGCGTGATTAAAGGAAAGCTTGAAAACACAGTTGTGTTCCGTGATGTAACAGTTGATGAGGGTGCCAAAATCAAAAACGCTATCATTATGCAGGGCACAACCATTGGCAGGGGTGCAAAAATAGAGAACGCTATCATCGACAAAAACGTTACCATCTCTGCAGGAGCAACGCTTGTTGGCGGTTCAAGCTCGCCGATTATTGTGCACAAGGGTGATACCATATAATCAAATACAAATTAACACCGGAAAGGAATGACAATATGAAAATACTTTATGCAGCAAGCGAAGCTGCTCCGTTTATAAAATCAGGCGGTCTTGGCGACGTTATGGGGGCATTGCCTCCCGAGCTTTCGCGCCATCAGGATGCCGAAGTGGCAGTTATTATGCCATATTACAGCAAAATAAAAAACAATTCCGACCTTGATATTGAATATGTTACAAGCTTCTATATGCCCCTTAGCTGGAGAAGCTGCTATGTTGGCATTTTCAAATCTACCGTTACCACCAAAGCTGCCGGTCGCCGAAAGGCGTCAAAGGTAACCTATTATTTTATTGACAACGAGTCCTATTTTGACCGTCCGTCTCTTTATGGCTACGACGACGACGGCGAAAGATTTGCGTTTTTTTCAAAAGCGGTTCTGGAAGCAATGGTTCATCTGGATTTTGAACCCGATGTTATTCACTGCAACGATTGGCAAACCGGATTTTTGCCATTGTTTTTGAAAGCTCATTATGCAGACGTGCCAAAGCTCCAAGGTGTTAAAACGGTCTACACTATTCACAACATCGAATATCAGGGCAAGGCTCTTCCGAGTTTTCTTAATGAGGTTCTTGGCGTTGGCGAGCAGTGGCGTAACGTGGCAACTCAGGATAATATGATAAACGCTATGAAAACCGCTATCGTGCTTTGCGACAAGCTCACAACCGTGTCGGAAACATATGCTCACGAGATTAAGTATGCATATTTTGCTCACGGTCTGGAGGCTATAATTTCCGAAAATCAATACAAAACCTGCGGAATAGTCAATGGAATCGATATGGCTCTGTTTAATCCTTCAACCGATTCAAAACTGGAGTTCAACTATAAGCCATCAGCCCTTGCAGGCAAGGCAAAATGTAAGGCTCAGATGCAGGAAGCTCTTGGCTTGCCCGTGAGAGACGACGTGCCTATGGTTGCAATGATAACCCGTCTTGTTGCTCACAAGGGTCTTGAGCTTGTGGAGTGGGTTGCCGATAATTTAGCAAATATGAACATTCAGCTTGTTGTGCTTGGCACAGGCGATGCAAAATATGAAGACCTTTTCAAATTCCTTGCCTACACTCACCCCGAAACCGTGTCGGCTCAGATTATGTTTGACCCCGTTATGGCAAACAGACTCTATGCTGCATCCGACTTTTTCCTGATGCCGTCGAAAAGTGAGCCCTGTGGACTCTCGCAGCTTATTGCAATGCGTTACGGCTCGATTCCCATTGTTAGAGAAACAGGCGGTCTTGTAGACACAGTTGCTCCCCTCAACACCGAAACGTTGGAGGGCAGAGGCTTTACCTTTAAGGTGTTCAATGCTCACGATATGCTTGGTGCGGTTGAACGTGCGGCGGAGTTTTATAAAGACAAAGCAAAAATGAAAGCTCACCGCGAGGCAATTATGAAAATTGATTCAAGCTGGAAAGAACCTGCCGAAAAATATAAGGCACTTTACGAAGAAATAATTGGATGACATAAAAACCTCATATATATTCTTATTTAACAAAATAAAAAAACCTTATGTCATAGAATTTTAACATAATTTCCGTAGATATATTCCATACTTTATGATATAATAGTATTTGTATTACGGAACGACACAGACAAAAATGCAGCGAATACGCTGCATTTTGTTGTTTTAAAAAGCAATATGTGTGTTGTCCGGCAAAATCAGAAAGGATGTAATAAATGAAATTGGATCAGAAAACCGCACTTGCACTTGTTGATGAAACCTGCAAAAAACAATTTGGCTGCCCAATAACCGACGCAACCAAACAGCAGGCATATAAGAGCTTGTGCCTTGTTATAAAAGATATTCTTGTTGAAAAAAATCTGGAGTTTTCCAAATCTGTTAAAGACAAAGAGTCCAAACAGGTTTATTATATGTCGATGGAGTTTTTGGTTGGCACCTCTCTTCGCAACAACCTCTCCAACCTCAAGGTCGAAAAGCAGTTTGCATCAGCTCTCGCCAAAGTTGGTATAGACATCTCAGAGCTCTATGAGATGGAGCCCGATGCCGGTCTTGGTAACGGCGGTCTTGGCCGTCTTGCGTCTTGCTATATGGATTCGCTGTCTTCTCTTGGCATTCCTGCAACAGGATATTCCATCCGCTATGAGTTTGGAATATTCAAGCAACGCATTGTAGACGGCTGGCAGATGGAATTTCCCGATGACTGGTTGAATATGGGCGATGTGTGGCTGACTGCACGCACCGATGAATCTGTTGAAGTTAAATTTGGCGGAAGAGTTGATGAACGCTTCGACGAAAACGGCTATCACGCCGAACACGTTGACTACAGCTCAATTGTTGCAGTTCCATATGATATGTATATCTCCGGCTATGATTCAAAGGCTGTCAATAAGCTTGTGCTTTGGAGTGCAAAGTCTCCCAGAAGCCTCGATATGACCGCTTTTTCGAGAGGTGACTATGCAAAAGCTCTTGAAGAAAACACAAAAGCAGAGGTAATCTCCAAAATTCTCTACCCTGCCGACGACCATATGGACGGCAAAATCCTTCGTATAAAACAGCAATATTTCTTCGTTAGTGCATCACTTCAGACAATTGTTAAAAAGCACTATAAGAAATATTCAACACTCGATAACCTTGCCGATAAGGTGTCGGTTCACATCAACGACACTCACCCCGCCCTTTGCGTTCCCGAGCTTATGCGCATTATGATGGACGAATATGGCTACGGCTGGGACGATGCGTGGGCAATAACACAAAAAACCCTTTCATACACCAACCACACCGTTATGAGCGAAGCGTTAGAGCGTTGGAGCGAAACCATGTTCCGCGAGCAGCTTCCACGAATTTATCAGATTGTTGCCGAAATCAACCGCCGTCTGCTCCAGACTCTCCACGAAATTTATCCGGGCGATTTTGCTAAAATTGACTATATGGCAGTTATTGCCAACGGCGAGGTAAGAATGGCAAACCTTTGTCTTGCCTGCTGCCACACCATCAATGGCGTGTCGAAGCTCCACTCCAACATTCTGACCGAAAGTATTTTCAGAGATTATTACAACATCGACAACTCCAAGTTTACCAACGTTACAAACGGCATTGCCTACCGTCGTTGGCTTATGCAGGCAAACCCCGAGCTCACTTCCTACATTGAAGAGCTCATCGGCCCCAAATTCAAAAAAGACTCCAAACATCTGGAAAACCTTTTGCAGTTTGAGGGCAACAAAGAGGTTATTGACCGTCTGTTTGAAATCAAACGAAACAACAAAATCCGCCTTGCAGAATATATTTCTTCCGCAAACGGCGTAAATGTTGATCCCGATTCTATTTTCGACATCCAGATAAAACGACTTCACGAATACAAACGTCAGCTTCTCAACGTGCTTCAGATTTTGTATATGTATAACAAAATCAAAGAAAATCCCAACCTCGACATTCCCCCCAGAACCTTTGTGTTTGCCGCAAAGGCATCTTCTGGTTACTTTATGGCAAAGCAGATTATCCGTCTGATTGTGGCAGTGTCTAACACTATCAACAACGACCCTGTAGCCAGAGAAAAAATCAAGGTTGTGTTTATCGAAGACTACAGAGTATCATTGGCAGAAATTATCATTCCCGCAGCCGATATTTCCGAGCAGATTTCAATTGCCGGCAAAGAAGCCTCCGGCACAGGAAATATGAAGCTTATGATTAACGGTGCTGTTACCTTGGGAACCCTTGACGGTGCAAACGTTGAAATTTTTGAAAACGTTGGCGAAGACAACATCTTCCTTTTCGGCCTCAAGTCTCACGAGGTTGACGAGCTCTGGAGAAGAGGATATTCTCCCCTCGACTACACCCGTTCAAACCCCGAGCTTCAAAAAGTGCTCGATATGCTCACTTCAAACGTGCTTGGTGCAAGATTTGACGACATTGCCAAGTCGCTCCTCACCAACGCCTACGGCACAGCCGATGCCTATATGGCTCTTGCCGATTTTGATTCTTATGTTAAAGCACAAGAGAGAGTGTCGGCAACATATATCGACAAATACAAATTCGGCAATATGTCGCTTGTAAACATTGCAAAGTCAGGTGTGTTCTCATCTGACCGTGCAATTATGGAATACGCAAAAAATATCTGGCACTGTAAATAATATAAAATCAGAAAAATATCGTTTTACGGCGATATTTTTCTCTTTTAATATCACTTTTTGATTGTCCGACTTATGCCATATCCTATAAATATCACATAATTTCGAGGAGAAAAATGCGAATTTTATTTGACAGCAAAAAAATTGAATACAAAAAGCCTTTTGGCGTGCTGAAAGCCGGCGAAAAATGCACTCTTACCATCAAAATCCCCTCTTCCTGCTTCACACGCAGGGTTTTTGTGTGTCTTGAAAATGACCACACGAAAGAAAAAGTGCAGGCAGAGCTAAAATTTTTGAGCAAAGATGATTGCTACGACTCCTTTTCGGGTGAGTTTTCACTGAATGAATGCGGGTTGTATTTTTATCACTTTTCAATCAGCACTGAGGGCAGCGATTTTGAGCTTTTCAAAGAGGGCAATACAACCAACATCGGTATTGGCGAAAAATGGCAGCTGAGCTGCATTTCGCCGGATTTTTCAGTTCCCGAAAGCTTTCAGGGAAAGGTTATGTATCAGATTTTCCCTGACAGATTCTACAGAGAAAACGTGAGGTGTGCAGATGACAAGCTTACCCCCTATTGGATTCACGAAAACACCAACGACATTCCTCACTATCTGCCTGATGAAAAAGGCGAGGTTTTAAACTGCGATTTTTTTGGCGGCAATCTCGACGGCATAACAAAAAAGCTTGACTATATCAAATCTCTTGGCACGTCTATCATATACCTTAATCCCATCTTTAAGGCATATTCCAACCATCGCTACGACACCTGCGACTACAAAACCATCGACCCGCTCCTTGGCGACGAGAGTGATTTTGTGAATCTTTGCAATGAGGCTCACAAGCGAAACATAAAAATCATTCTCGACGGTGTGTTTTCGCACACAGGGAGCAACAGCATATATTTTGACAAAAAATGCATATTCGGAAACGGTGCTTATTCCTGCGATTGCTCTCCGTTTAAGAGCTGGTTTAATTTTGGCGATTCAAAAAACAGCTACGATTCCTGGTGGGGCATTGCCACGCTTCCTTGTGTAAACGAGCTGAGCCCTGATTATATGAACTATATCATAAATGATGACGACAGCGTCATTGCCCATTGGCTAAGGCTTGGTGCCGACGGATTCCGACTTGACGTGGCAGACGAGCTGCCCGACGAATTTATTCAAAAGCTGCGTGCACGAGTTAAAGAAATCAAGCCCGAAAGCTTTGTTGTGGGCGAAGTGTGGGAAGACGCTTCCAACAAAATAAGCTATAGCGTGAGAAGAAAATATTTTACCGCATCAGAGCTCGACTCTGTGATGAATTATGTGTTTAAAAATGCCATAATTGCATTTGCTACAGGCAAAATGAACGCATCAGATTTTGCCTGTGAGGTAATGACAATTGTCGAGAATTACCCCTCGCAATCGCTCCACAGCCTGATGAACAGTTTATCTACTCACGATACCGCACGCATTCTCACCTGTCTGGCAGATGTGCCGTCAGACCTTAGCCGTGACGAAATGTCACACTTTGTGCTATCACCCGAGATGAGGGCAAAAGCACTCTCAAAACTTTATGTGGCAGCCCTTCTTCAATACACTCTCCCCGGCACTGCCTGCATCTATTACGGTGACGAAATTGGCATGGAGGGATTTGGCGACCCGTTTAACAGAGGTTATTTTAAATGGGATAGTGCAGATGAGGGCCTTTTTGGCTTTTTTGCAGCACTCGGTAAGCTCAAGAATGAGCTGACTGCCCTGCAGATTGGCGACATATGCTTTGAACGCACAGACGATGTGCTGATATTTGAAAGAAATCACAAGGGCGAAACTGTAACAGTTGTTATAAACAAGTCACTTTGCGAGTATGAAATTTTTAGAACAGATGCTCTAATTTCTCACAACGTGAGCATACGTGACAAAAAAATGTATGTTCAAAATGGCGGCTTTGCAGTTTTTAAAGAAGAGTAATAAGGGGATATCACACATTTTTGCCAATGCTCACCTATGTTTATTATAGTGTTTGGCAACACTAAAAGCGGATATTTTCAAACCGCCGGTCAAAATCAGATTCCTGTTGCCAAAAAGAGCGAAATCAGATGCACCGATGCCACAATCAGATGCAACATCGGTGATGGAGTTGAAGATTTCAGCATAAAAATTGAAGGAATTTTAAACGGCGCAGATTCGGGCAAAGGAATGGTTATTGCAATCACAGATCAAAGATTTATTGAGCAAACAGGCGGTATAGTGCAGGGGATGTCGGGTTCGCCCATCCTGCAAAATGGCCGAATTGTGGGAGCTGTGACACACGTTTTTGTGAATGACCCAACAAGAGGATATGGAATATTTATTGAAAATATTCTTGCGGAAGCAGAGAAAGTTAAAT
>SVJL01000040.1 GCA_015068985.1 Oscillospiraceae bacterium | reverse complement strand
TTGACTATTGCCAAATCTCACCCTCGCAGTACTTTTGTACAGCGTCGGGCTATCGCTCAAAGCAAGGCAAAGCCTTGATTTGAGTTCGATTTGACAATTCTGAATCATTTTTTCCTATTCCCTCAAACGGGTCTGTAAAGTGATACTTGAAACACACATATTAGTATGTTATAATAAAATTGACTACAAAATCATTTGATGAGGTGAGAGTTATTAAACGATTATTACTGCTTTTTATTTTAATCTTTTTGATTGTTGCACAAGCTACTGTTTCGGCAAACTCAGATGTTAAAATTTATGTGAACGGTATGCGGGTTAACGAGGATATTGTCATGAGTAACGACCGTACATATATGCCCGTGCGTGCCGTTAGTGAAGCTCTTGGAGCGCAAGTCAACTGGGACGACGCTTCACGAAGTGTGTTCATAACATTTACAGAAGATGATGCCATTGCAAAGGTTGTTTCCGACGTGAGTTCAAGCGTTGTGAGCATTATCGGCAATTATGCCGGAAACGAAACCGCCGCAAGCTATAATAATCCTACAGTTCACGGCAGTGGCGTTATCTATAAGAGTAATGGTCACATTATAACCAACGCCCATGTTGTGGAAAATGTGAAAAACCTCACCTGCGTGCTGAGCGACGGCACAATGCTTCCGGCAAATGTGCTATACAGCGACAAGGATGCCGACCTTGCCATCATAAAAATTGACAAATTGGGTCTGACTCCTGTCACAATGGCGGATAAAAGCAGTGTTGTGTCTGGCAAAACTGCAATTGCAATAGGAACTCCTATTTCAATGTCGATGCGTAACACGGTTACTAAGGGAATTGTCAGCGGTGTCGACGTTGCACTTGACGGCTCTTATTATAAGCTCATACAAACCGATGCAACTGTTAATCCCGGAAATTCGGGCGGCCCTCTTTTAAACATCAAGGGCGAACTGATAGGAATTAACTCATCCAAATACGCCAGCATCAGCATTGATAATGTGGCATTTGCAATACCCGTTGATACAGTGCAATATGCCATATCACAATTTGAAAAACACGGAAAAATTATTCGTCCGGACGTTGGCTTCACTCTTGAACAATCGTGGGAGGCAAGGATAGGATTGCCAACCAAAAAAGGCTTGATTGTCAAATCCTCTCAAAATTCTCAGTTCAAAACAGACGATGTTGTTACCTCGGTAAACGGTATAGAGGTTCACAGCATTGCAGATTGGAATGAAGCCATAAAGACCACCTACAACGGCCAAAGCATTCACATAACCTACATCCGAAACGGTGTTTTGGCGGAAACTGACATAAATTAAAGGAGACATTATTATGAAAAAATTATTGAGCATTATTATTGCAGTCACATTATTTTTCACACTTTGGACTTTTCAGACAGTTCTTGCAGATGATGAAAAAGTTGAAATCGGATTTTGCGTTGGTGATGAAACTTTGATAATCAACGGTGAATCTGTTACTGTTGAAAAACCCTATGTTGTTGGTGACGGAGTGACTCTTGTTCCCCTCAGAGTTATAACCGAGGCTTTTGGCGCCGAGGTTGAATGGATAGCAGAAACAAAAACCATCAACCTTTCATATCCGGATGTTACAATTATTCTTCAAATAGATAACCCTGTGGCAGAGGTTAACGGCAAGGCTGAGCAATTGCTTTCTGCTCCTCAGCTCACGCCAACAGGATTTACTATGGTGCCCCTCAGATTTATATCAGAAACCTTTGGTGCAGATGTGTCGTATGATGATGCTACACGCCGTATAACAGTTGTTAAAACTTCTGTTGGTTCTTCGTCTACGGTTGAAGGAGCTGTAACAAACAAAAACATTGGCGACAGCTACTATAACTGGTCTATGGAGAATCCCAAAGATATGGTTATGGAATACCGCAGTTTTGATGGCACATTTACAGCTTTCAGTGATGAAAATGACAACCATTTTGGTATTTCAATAATAACATTATACGATGAATTCGACTTTGAAAAAAGCTTCGTTTCCACCAAAAGTGCAATTGCTTCCGACGAATACACCCTTGTTAAGGCAGATAAAAGTCCCGCCGGTTCGGAAATAAAAAGTATGCATTTTCAGGCAAAAAACAAATACGAATTTGTTGACATAAGATACTATATCACCGATAAATATCACATAGAGCTTTATGGCTCGTTCAATACAGAAAACACCGAGGTAAAAGACGAAATTATCCGCATAATGTCAACCTTTACCACCAATTTTAAGGTTAATGATGTATATGATTTGTCTACGGTTAAAAACGGATACCGAAAATTTGAATCCGATAAGCTCAAGCTTTCTTTTAATGTGCCCCAGAACTTTGTGATGACAAGCTCCGATGACCTTGAAAACAAATTTGAGTTTAATACTATGGACCAAGGAGACGAAATTTCCGGAATGAATGTTGTTGTGTATTCAAAAAGCGAGGTTGGCAGTGCTGAGGAACTGGCAAATTCCGATTACAATCACAACAAACAATATTACAATGAAGAAATAACCAGATTTAACGGAGAGGTCAAAGCCAGACAATATGGTTCAATAAATGCATATGAGTATGAAATGACCATAAAATACGAGATTCTCGGCGATAAATATATGAGAGATGTATTCTTTGAACTGGGAGATTATGTGTATAACATTTCTGTTTCACAAAAAATCCCGTCCGAAAATTATGATTCCCGCATAAGCTCCATCATTTCAAGCGTCAATGCAGAAGAAATTGATGCATCTGAGGTTGGAATTCTTATGAGAAATGTTCCGGATGCAACCGGTACATTTGCTGCAGACTTCGGCGACTTTACGGTAGATATGCCCAACAACTTTTTGGATTCGGGTGCTTCCAACGGTGTTGCATACCTAAACCCCATAAGTGGAGTTATTATAACCATGCAGCAAGCAGCAACTACCGAAACAACCTTTGAAAAAATGAAAACCCAAATGAAAGAAGCTCAGAAAATTCAGGCTCAGAGAAGCGACACAACAGTTGTGTCATCGACCGCTGATATTAACCTTGGCAACTATAAGTTTTTGCGTCTTGGCCTGAAAATAAAAAATGATACAGATGTGAACTATATTCAGCAGTTTGTAATGGTTAAAGGCGGAATTGCATACGTTTTCAATGTTGGTTATCCGGAAGGCACATATTCGGACTACAGCCGCAACGAAGTAAAAGAGATTCTTTCTTCTGTCAAGTTTAAGTAAAATCCGCAATTATAAAACTTAGTTCAAAAATATTCATTCTCGGCACGCAGCTCACCAAATATAAACCGATAAAAGTAACAAAAGAGAATAGCACCGTTGACTAGCCTGACAGTAGCTATCCGAACCTGCCTGAAAACCAGTGTTTTCGGAATCTTTTACCTTGTCATCCTCGAAAGGCGACAGCCTTCTTTCGTCTTCCGCACCAAAATCTCCTCAAAAACACAAGTTTTTCAGGTCGAAGAATTTTGAACGTGAAGATTTTTGCTTAAACAAGGCAAAAGCACAGTGAATCCTTTGCGGATTTACGAGCATTTTAACGAAGTTTAAGCGAAAATCTTCCGTTTCAAAATCAGGTTCGGATAGCTACTGTCAAGCTAAACACACAAGTTTGTTAACAAAAGATTGCAAAAAAAGATGCGATTTCCAAAAGAAATTCGCATCTTTTTTGCTCATTTTTGCTATTTGCAACCAAAAGTTGCCAAAAATATAACTAAACTTGCTTGAAAAAATAATAATATTCTGTTATTATCATATTATAATATAATAAAGCATTTTTATCTGCATCATACAGGAAAGGTGATATAATAATGACAATTGGTGAAAAAATTTCAAAGCTTCGAATCACAGCCGGCATCTCTCAGGAACAGCTTGCCGAAAGAATCTCTGTTTCGCGTCAGGCTGTTTCAAAATGGGAAATGGATCAGGCTCTTCCTCAGATAGACAAGGTTTTGCAAATATGCTCTCTTTTCAAAATTTCAACTGACGAATTGCTTCAAGACAAAATGACAATTCAGTCTCTTGAGGGCGGCGAAAAAAGAAAGAACCGCTATTTCGGAACAGACGGCTTCAGAGGAGAGGCAAATGTTAACCTCACATCTATGCAAGCCTACAAGGTGGGCAGGTTTTTGGGATGGTATTTTTCTTCACCGCTTTGCGGATGCACAAAGGCAAACTACCGCCCACGCATTGTTATCGGCAAAGACACACGCCGTTCAAGCTATATGCTTGAATATTCTATCGTTGCCGGAATCACCGCATCCGGTGCAGATGCATATATGCTTCACGTAACAACAACACCCAGTGTTTCGTATGTTACACGGCAAGACGAATTTGATTGCGGCATAATGATAACCGCATCTCACAATCCTTTTTACGACAACGGAATTAAAATTATCAGCCGCTACGGCGAAAAGCTCGACGACACCACAACGGCACTGATTGAGGACTATATAGACGGCGACCTCAGGGAGCTTGGCGTTGCAGGAGATGACCTCCCCCTTGCCCACAAGGAACGCATAGGCTGCATTGTGGACTACGTTTCGGGCAGAAATCGCTATGTTGGTTATCTGATTTCTCTTGCGTCCCATTCCTACAAACATCTTAAAATTGGTCTTGACTGTGCAAACGGTGCATCGTGGATGATTGCGAAGGCTGTGTTTGGAGCTTTGGGTGCTCAAACAACGGTTATCGGTGCAGAGCCCGATGGCTTGAACGTTAACAGCGATTGCGGTTCAACCCACATTGAAAGACTTTGCAATCTTGTTAGAGAACAGCATCTTGACATTGGCTTTGCATTCGACGGAGACGCCGACAGATGCTTAGCCGTCGACTCAGCCGGAAACATTGTTGACGGAGATGCTATAATGTATATTCTCGGAAAAAGACTTAAATCACGCGGAATGCTCAATTCAAACACAGTGGTTGCAACCATAATGTCTAACAGCGGACTTTTAAAAAGCTTTGAGGAAGCAGGCATAAAATGCGTGCAAACAACCGTTGGCGACAGGTTTGTGTATGAATGTATGCAACAAAATGACTACTGCCTCGGCGGCGAACAATCGGGCCACATTATTATGAAAAAATATGCTACCACAGGCGACGGCATTCTCACAGCCATAATGCTTACAGAAGAAATGTGTGATTCTAAGCTTTCGCTTTCAGAGCTTGCCGAGCCGGTAAAGCTATATCCGCAATATATGCAAAACATCAGAGTTAAAGACAAAAATGCAGCTTTGAACGACAAGGAAGTTCTTCTGAAAAAAGAAGAGGTTGAAGCCTTAATCGGCGGAAACGGTCGAATTCTTCTTCGCAAAAGCGGCACCGAGCCGGTTGTTAGAGTTATGGTTGAGTGCGAAAGCGAAGAAAAATGCGCTGAGTATGTGTCTTTAGTTGCTCAAACAATTGTTGAAAGGGGTCATTGCGTTGAATAAACCGATATACACAAGCGAGCTTTTTGAGTGCCGTACACCTTATCTTTCTTTGCTCTTTTCGTCTTGCACCCACCCGTGGGAGATTCTTCCAAAA
This sequence comes from Oscillospiraceae bacterium, assembly GCA_015068985.1. GTDB lineage: Bacteria > Bacillota > Clostridia > UMGS1810 > UMGS1810 > RGIG1828. The sequence goes on along the minus strand of SVJL01000040.1, from coordinate 9,782 downwards.
ATCAAAGAATACGCCCTGAAGTTGATTGATGAGGGGTTAGATGGTTTTGAAAAACTGTCGGATAACGTATGGGTTGGAAAAAACGTTAAAATATACCCCACTGCAACCATTGAGGGGCCGGCAATTTTTGGGAGCGGAACCGAGATTCGCCCCGGAGCCTTTGTGAGAGGGAGCGTGATTTGCGGAGAAAATTGTGTTATCGGAAATTCTACCGAATTAAAAAACTGTATTTTACTTGACAAAGTTCAAGTGCCGCACTATAATTATGTTGGTGATTCTGTTTTGGGAAATTCTGCACATATGGGTGCAGGAGCAATATGTTCCAATTTCAAAGCCGACGGAAAAAATATTGTTGTTCATTCGGATAAAGACTATGAAACAGGTCTTAGAAAGTTTGGAGCAATTTTAGGTGACGGAGCCGACATTGGCTGTGGCTGCGTGCTTAATCCCGGAACCATCATCGGCAAAAACACATCTGTCTATCCGCTAACTGCAATCAGAGGGGTTATGCCGTCAGATTGCATAATAAAGAGTGCGGATTGTATTGTCAAGAGAATATAGGGAGGATTTTTGAAATGAAATTTATCACTGTAGACAGCTACGAAAAACTCAGCAAACTTGCCGCAAACCTGATTGCATCGCAGGTTGTGCTCAAACCTCATTGTGTGCTGGGACTGGCAACCGGTTCTTCACCTTTGGGTACATATGCAGAGCTTGCAAAAAAATATGATGCAGGCGACGTTGACTTTTCAAGCGTTACATCTGTTAACCTCGATGAATATGCAGGTCTGGACAAAACAAACGACCAGAGCTACCGCTATTTTATGGACCACAACCTCTTTGCTCACATCAACATCTGCCCCGAAAAAACACACGTTCCCAACGGTTGTGCAGATGATCTGGCAAAAGAGGGCGAACGCTACGACAAGCTTATTGCAGACCTTGGCGGCATCGACCTTCAGCTTCTCGGCATTGGTCTCGACGGTCACATCGGCTTTAATGAGCCTGACGAGTTCTTCACAAAAGAAACTCACCTCGTAACCCTCGACCCCTCAACTATCGAAGCAAATGCCCGCTTTTTTGCATCGAAAGATGAAGTTCCAACTCAGGCAATAACAATGGGTATGATGTCTATTATGAACGCAAAGAAAATTTTGCTCATTGCAAACGGTCAGAACAAAAAAGACATTCTCGACAAAGCGTTTAATGGCCCCATCACACCTATGGTTCCCGCATCAATTCTGCAGCTTCACCCGGATGTTACCGTTATCTACAGCGAGAATTAATTTTAACTCACATAACAAACTTTTAAAAGTATGTATTTTGCATATTTTCATATAATATGTAAAGATGCTTTTACTATTTATAAATCAAATTATAGGAGGAATGTATGATGGAAAAATATGTTTGCCCTTGCGGATATGTTTATGACCCTGCAGAAGGCGATCCCGAAAACGGCATAGCTCCCGGCACAGCATGGGAAGATGTGCCCGAAGATTGGGTATGCCCTATTTGCGGTCTCGGAAAAGATGCATTCGACGCAGAATAAAACAAGAAGGGGATGTCTCCCTAAACATTTATATGCATAAGAATTCAAAAAAGGGGATGCCTACATCGACCCGAAAAGGCGGGCGGATGTAGGCATCCCCTTTTTTGATACATAGGAGTGGTTTTTATATTTCAAATTCTTTTTTTATCAGTTCTGCCATAATGCGGGTGTTCAGCTCCATTGCATCAGGCGGATAGGTTGACTTTATTTTTTCGTTATAATATTTTTCTTTAAAAAATTCTATAACATCTTCTGTTTTTCCGCCTTTTTCATATATGGCCCGAGCACTCTGTGCAAACTCCACGGTGCAATATCTTGACCTTTCAAGATATTGCACCGTTTCTTTTTTTGACAGCAAGCCATAATGAGGCACAAGGATATTGTCTATTTTGTAGTTTTTTATTTTTTCGATAGAATTAAGAGCTGTGCGATAGCCTATAAGATATGCAGGCACAACCTCGCCCTCTCCGTCATACACTCCAAGAGTCTCGCTGCCAAGAAGCAGGCCTCGGTTTTTATTATAAAATCCAAAGCTGCAACGAGTGTGACCGGGCAAGTGAATTGCCTCATATTCCTCTTTACCCACCCGAATTTTCTCGCCGTCTTTCACTGCAATGTCAACCGAGAGAGCATCTATCAAATCTTCAGAACCGGAAGCTCCGTAGTTTTTTCTTGCCTTGGCTTCCATCTGACGCATAACATCCTTTGCCGACGGTTTAGAAAATATTTTGGCAGCATACTCCCCTGCCACGACCTTTGCATCGGGCCATTTTCTCTTTGCCAACACAGAGCCAAGGGCGTGGTCATAATGAGAATGAGTGAGGAAAATATAGTTAAGCTCACGGTCACCAAGCTCCGATTCGATTTTTGAGCAAACTGCCTCTGCCGTAAATCCGAATCCCGAATCATACATTATGGCAGTTTCTCCGTTGTCTATCAAAAATGCACTGTCGCCCATAACCGCCCGCACATCTGTTATTTTAAGATCGTTCATCATAAATCCTTCCACACATTCTTAGCCATTGAAGACTATAACTTTTTCAAACGCTGCCACCCATCAACTGCTTTTTTAGCTTCCGGTGCTTATCTTGCCTTTGGCATTTTAAAAATCTGCATTTTTTGTCGAACAAAAATTAAACTAGGCTTTCAGCCGTCGGACAGAATTTTTTAAATCAACGCAAAACTTTTTTGTTTTGCATTGATTTTCGGCAAAAAATTTGATTTTTAAAACCGATAAGCAAATACGCACAAAAGCAATTGATTGGCTGACGCTGCGTTGAAAAATATACATTTATTTTCCCGTTCGAATAATACTCATCTTTATTCCCTTTCGGCACTTTTCTTTCTGTCGTGAATAATCATGCCTGCAACTGTGAACACAAGGAGCGGAATATGACTCATAAAAAGCACCGGATATGCCGGAGAAAGAATGTCATACAAGCACCACAAAATCATGTTCACAATTGTCCAGAAACGATAGCGTGCTCCGGTTTTCTGACCTATGCACATAATAAAGGTGAGAGATGCCACAATAACAAGCACGCCGAGAGCCGACACTCCGCCTGCAACCCAAAGGTTAACAGCAACAATTGCCAGTGCATATACGCATATGAGCCAGGTTGGGAGAGGCTTGTTTTTGGAATCGAAAAAGTAGTTTATTATGGTCTGCAAGCTTCCAAGATAACAAGCGGCAGCACCGTTGATGCCTGCGCCGTCAACAAGATAGCTTGTTGCAACCAAAAAATTGCCGCAAAAAACAAGAAACAGAATTTGTTTCATCTTTTCGCCCTTGATAAGTGAAGCACTTATCATACAAATAAGACCGGTTATACTCAAAACATAAGCTAAAATATTCATTTATTCCTCCAAAAAAACAGATATTTTGCGATACTTTGACATTCTATCACAAAACATCTGTTTTTTCAATAAGCTCAATTCACAAATAAAGTGCAGTTTATATCAAATACAATGGTTCTTTTCTATAACATCTCCCACTGCTTTTGCCATTGACGCAAAACCAAAGTCTGTAGGGTGGCAGCCGTCAACATTACCCTCGTTTCCGCAAAGCTCACAAAGCTTTTTGCCGTCTAAAAAATATACGTTTTTGTCGCCTGAAGCAAGTGCGTTTTTATAGGTTGTTTCAACTATTGAACGCCTGAGTTCTTCTTCGGGAGTTAAATAAAATCTTGGTCTGCTCATAATTATTATCGGAATATCTTTGTGGTTTTCTCTCACTGCCTTAAAAAGCTTTTCGTGAGTGTTGTTTAAATGCTCGGGGCTTGGAGCGTTATAGTCATAGTCGAGCACAAAGAGCGACATATACAGATTTTTGATATAGTCAATCATCTCGTCTTCACCCTTTGCATTGCCGGAAAAACCAAGATTTATGTAGTCCATATTAAATCTTCTCGACACAACTCCCTGATAGCAGGTGCCGGGGCGGGAAGCGCAGCCTCCCTGAGTGATGGAAGAACCATAAAAAACTGCCGGCTTTTCGTTCACATATGCCTTGCCCTCGCCAATGACTGCATCGCCGTCAAGACCAATGTATAAGTCTATGACGTTGGAATAAAGGGGAAAATTAATGATAATGTCACGCATTTTTTTCTCGCCCAGGTCAATTATGCTGTCAAATCCATCCGTTATATCCATTGGTGGAACAAATGTTTTAAAATACACATCATCTGCATAAAGGTCAAAGCCTATAGAACCGGTAAAGGCAAAATGCGGCATCTTTCCGGGTGCGTCCATCTTTGCCGAAATAGCAATATAGGGGCTGTCGGTGCAAAAACGCACTCTTCCGCCGGCAGTGTTGGTGTGGAGATAACAAACTCCCTCGCTTACCGACTTTGCAACAGCCTCGGGCATTCTGCGAAATCTTCCTCCCTCTTTGAAAATGCCATAGACCTTAAACGGGGATTGCATACAATCATACAATTTCATACCGTCTCTTCTGACATTAGGGTTAATCTTAAAATTTGTGTCTACCTCAGATATTTTCATAACAAAAATCCTTTCTCACAGAAGTTCATATTGCAGATTAAGACAATGCGCAAAGCTCATCAATAAAATATGCACAGGTGTTGGCTCTTTTTCCGTCGGAGCCGACGACATCAAAGCGAATGTATTCGTCTGTTTCCATTTTAATGTCGAAACAAACGGTGTTTTCGCCGTTTGGATTTTGAGCAAGCTTTCGCGATGCTCGGCGTCCTTTTGTGGACATCAAAGCATATTCCCCGCCCTCAAAGGTGAGGTATGCTTTGCCGTCTTCAACATAAAGCTCTTTTATAACAGGGCCGGTTGAAGCATAAAAATTGTGTTTTTCCAAAGCATCTATAACTGCATAATAATCCAGCTTTTCTGCATTTACCATAATAAATCCGCCAAACATACTGTCTGCCCCGTGATTGTCGTCGCAAGCAGTGCAGGCAAGGCGATTATCGGCTCTCAGAAAATCATCATAAACATTTATGTCGTATTCATAGATTCCTGTTAAATTACACTCGCTGTTATAGATTTCAACTGCCCAAAGGCCCTCGTAGCCGAGATAGTCGGTTGCATTCTCAAGTGACCAGCGAGGGTGATTATAGCTAACCAGAAAACCTTTTTTGTTGGCTTCTTTTATCATAGCACTAATTCCATCGGCACCGTATTCTCTTTCGTACTCACCGCAAGAATGCACTATTCTATCCTTTATTTCATCATTTATAAAATGGTCATAAACCGAGCTATAGCAAGGTGTGTCAACATTGTGAGGATCTTTGGAATAAAAATTCAGGTGACACACCTTCATATCGGTTTTAACCAAAGTTGAAAGATGGGGAAATTCTTTAATTGCCACCTCACAGGAGGTGATTGCAAGAAATTGGTCATCATTAAGGTGTGACTGATCAAGAAGATGCTCGTGATCGGTGAAAGCAACAATGCTATAGCCCTTTGCTTTGTAATTTTCTTTGATTTGCTCCGGAGTCATTTTGCCGTCGGAGCAGGTTGTGTGGCAATGAAGATTTGCCTTATAAAAATTCTTTTTTGTATCAAGCAGTATTATTTTACTCATTTTTATTCTCCCAAATCAATCCATAAGCTGAAATCTTAAAACCTTTTTCCCGTCAATCCAAACCTCTTCGTTCCACATTGACGCAGGTCTTGCCCAGATTTTGCCGTCACCATAAAGTGCTTTGTATATTACCATTTCTTCCTCAGTTTCGGAATGAGTGGCAAGAAAAAGCACAACATATTCATTTCCTTTGTAGTGTCTGTATTTTTGACCTTCAAATATTTTCATAAGCTCACCTCAAAAAGCTATTGTCACATTACCGCAAAAATAAAGGGGATGGTTATGCACGACAAAAGGTGTGAAATAACTGTCATACCCGCAGCAACACTTGTGTCTTTGCCAAGAGCACTTGGAATAACAATGGTGTTGAGACCAAGAGGCATAGCCAAAGAACATACAGCACACACGTAGAACGTCTGCGGAATTTCGGCATAATACGACTTCAGGAGCCATGCCACAAGAATGAAAAGAAGCGGCATCACCAAAAGACGTATGATAGACACTATGTATATTCTGAGGTTGGTAAAGGTTTTCTTAAGAGAAATGGTCGACACCACAACACCTGTCAGAATCATTGCAACAGGTGACATACAATCTCCCGCAGTGGCAACAAGAGAGTTAAGCCAAGCCGGAAGAGAAATGCCGGAAATGCCGATTATCATACCAACAAGCATCGCACCAAACATAGGGTTAACAAAAGATTTTAGATTTTCCTTTAAGGTTCTTTTTTTGCCTGCATCAGCAATTAGCAAAATCGGCACACCCCAAAGATAAATTGCAACCCAAAGCGGAAGAGTGAAAATAAGATATTCCAGAAAAATGTCGGGGAAAAGGCTTTTCACAACCGCATTGCCCATAAACCCAAAATTAGAAAACGAAAGGCCGTAGGTGTAGATATTCTGAATGTACTTATCTTTTGTGACTGCTTTCGACACAAAAATTGCAAATGGAATTGCCACAATTGCAACGATGGTGCTCACTGCCAGAAGCTTCCACGCAGAGCTGAGACTCTGAACAGTGAAGTTTTCGATAAATGTGCCCATAACAAGTGCCGGAATAAAAATCATATTCTCAAGCTTCGACAAAACTGCAGCCGAATTGTCGGGCAATGCTTTTATTTTAGCGAGCAAATATCCCAGAGCAATAAAGCCAAAAAGAAAAGCAAGCTGATTGAGGGTTGATGCAAATATACTCATTGTTATTATCCTTTCACAAACCAATTTTTTCCTGTTCCCTCACAAGGGGGAGCTGTAAAAAACACAGAAAATTTTTTACAGCCCCATAATCTGAATATTAAAGATTATAATATCTGTCAAATTCTGCCGGATGAGGAATTGCCGAAAGTTCTGCAACCTCTTTGCGTTTTGATGCAATAAAGCCTTTGAGGAGCTCCTCGGGGAACACACCGCCTGCGGTGAGGTAGTCGTGGTCTGCCTCCAGTGCATCAAGAGCTTCACCAAGAGATGTGGGAAGCTGTTTGAGCTTGGCTTTTTCTTCTTCGGGAAGATGGAAAAGGTTGAAGTCGTAGGGACCCCAGCCATTTGCGTGAGGATCAATTTTATTCTTTATGCCGTCGATGCCCGCCATAAGAATTGCCGCATAGCAGAAATACGGATTGCAGGTTGCATCGGGATTTCTGAGCTCAAAACGACGGAGGGAAGGCTCTTTGGCATATGCAGGAATACGAATAACCGCACTGCGGTTTGATGTTGCATAGCCAACAGTAACCGGTGCTTCAAAGCCCGGAACAAGGCGTTTGAACGAGTTGGTGCTGGGATTGGTGAGAGCACAAAGAGATGCAATGTGCTTCAACAGACCTCCCATAAACCAATGAGCTTCCTGACTGAGATTGGAATAGCCGTTGTCATCGGAGAACACGGGCTGACCGTCTTTTAAGAGGAGCATATGCACGTGCATACCGTTTCCTGCCTCGCCCATAACCGGCTTTGGCATAAAGGTTGCCGACATACCGTATTTTCTTGCAGTGTTATGTATGATATATTTAATCATCATTGTTGCATCTGCCATTTTAGACATTTGTCCAAGCTCAGGTTCAATTTCAAACTGACCGCCTGCCCCAACCTCGGGGTGGTGATAGTTGAGAGCGATGCCTGCATCGTCAATAAGCATACACATTTCGCTTCTTGCCTCATAAGAAACATCGAAGGGTTTTGCAATGTGGTAGTTTTTCTGCTTTGCAACAACGTTGCCAAGACCCTCGTTTGCACTGTTCCAGTGAGCCTGATTTGCATCCAAAGACACTCCGATAGATTCGGGTTTAACCTCCCAGCCAATATCGTCGAAAAGGTAAAATTCAAATTCGGGCAAAATGAGCATTGTGTCGGCAATGCCGCTGTCTTTAAGATATTTTTCGGCAGCCAGAACAATGTTTCTCGGATACTGAGCCAACGGACGGTTTTCGGGGTTGTCAATGATCATGGCATTACCCGTCATTGAAAGAGTTGGTATTTCACAAAACGGATCAATCAATGCAGTGTCGGGATCGGGAATAAACACCATATCACTTTTTTCTACCACTGCATAGCCATAGTTTGATGCATCAAAGCCTATGCCGTTTTTCATTGTTTTTTCTGAAAAATTCTTTGCAGGGATGGTAACGTGACGGAACTGACCGTTGATGTCGACCATTTTAAAGTCTACCATCTTAATGTCGTGCTCCTCAATCATCTGCAAAATGTCCTGAACAGTTTTTTTCATAATACGTCTCTCCTCTATTATTTTATTATTACAAACATTCAGCCCCACGCGCGTAAGCGACAACTGCTTCACGCACCATTGGAATTTTATCGGATGAATTACGGATTTCTCTTATCATTTCAACACTTAGCTCCGAACTTTATATATACTATATGATACCACACAACTTATAAAAATGCAATTTTTTTTGACGTTATAAACCAAAACGATTGATTTTACAGTTTGTTTGTGATAGTATACTTATAATTCTCATAAAATCACAAATATGATAACACCAGATTATAAACAACAAACCTTATCGGAGGCGAAACATTATGAACATCAGACATATAGCAAATTTTGTTCAATGGAGTCAGGACGGAGCAATATGGAACGGCTATTTTTTCACAATCAACGCAAAAGGCTTGTGTCACGTGTACGACTTGAATGCCATAGGCACCACCTTACCTGCAGACCTTGAAGAAATCGATTCTTTCACACTCGATAAATCAGAGCTTATCGTTCCCCACTCAAACGCCGTTACCTTTGGCAATGAGTATTACGCACAGGGCGACGAATTTCCTCTGCTGTATTCTAACATCTACAATAACTACGCAAAAACCGATGACCCCAAAACCGGCGTGTGTCTGGCGTATAGAATCCAAAGGAACAAAAACAAGTTCACAACCACTCTTGTTCAGATAATCGAAATCGGCTTTGCCAAAAGCAGTGAATACTGGTGCTCCGAAAATGGCGACGTAAGACCATACGGCAATTTTGTTGTTGATGGAAAGGGCGGCAAATATTATGCATTCACCATGCGTGACGAAGCTCACACAACAAGATATTTTGAGTTTGACCTGCCAAAGCTTTCCGACGGAGTTATTGACGAAACATATGGAGTAAGAAAGGTTACTCTTGGCATCGACAACATCAATTCATATTTCGACTGCGAATATCACAACTACATTCAAGGCGCCTGCTTCCACAACGGAAAGGTATATTCCGTTGAAGGCTTCAGCCTGAAAAACGGGAATGCCCCTGCACTCAGAGTGATAGACATTGCATCCAAACGTCAGGAGCTTCACATAAAATTTGCCGACTTCGACCTCGACGTTGAGCCCGAAATGATAGATTTCTGGAATGATGAATGTTACTATTGCGATGCTCACGGGCATATGTATAAAATAGAGTTTTAAATTCCAGTCAAAAGAGGCTGTCTCTTTAAACGAACAATATGCATAATAATTCATTTTGCAGAGACAAATGCACCCCAAGGGCACTTCAGTGCTACGCTTGGGTAGCCATTGGAGTATTATTCGAACTCCGATTTTAAGATACAAAAATCGTTCTTATTTTCACCAAAATGCTCGATAATCCGTCAGGATTACCTGTGCTTTTGGCTTAATAATAACAATTTTTGATAATCTTAAAATTCTACGACCTAAAAGCTTAGCATTTTTGAGGAGTTTTAGGTGC
>SVJL01000039.1 GCA_015068985.1 Oscillospiraceae bacterium | reverse complement strand
TTAATGTAGTTTTTTATCTCCTTATTTCGGAATTTATCGCCTTCTGCATTAAACACTGTATGCTTCGCAAAGTGCCTAAAATAAAGGATTTCTACGTATTTTGTCTTTGTAGCAAAACCACAGTCTCCACGTGACTGGTCTGCGGAAACATATCAACCGCACAAGCCTTTGTCATTTTGTAGCCAAAACTGCGCATAATTGCAACATCACGGGCAAGGGTGGCACTGTTGCACGACACATAAACAATTTTTTCGGGATTCATGGTTTTGAGAAGCTCAAGCAATTTTTCATCGCAGCCCTTTCGGGGAGGGTCAACAACAGCAACATTGGCTCTTTCGCCCTGAGACAAAAGCCTTTCTACCACTTCGGTACAATCGCCGCAATAAAATTCAGCATTTTCAATACCGCTTAAGGCGGCATTTTCTTTGGCGTTTTCTATTGCCTGAGGAACAATCTCAACGCCGATGACCTTTTTTGCTTTTTTGGCAAGATAGAGTGAAATGCTGCCAACACCGCAATAGAGGTCAAACACCGTATCGTTTTTTGAAACGCAGGCATATTCAAGAGCTTTGGAATATAGCTTTTTCATCTGAGTGGTGTTGACCTGAAAAAAGCTATGGGGGTTGACCTTAAAGGTAAGGTCGTCGAGACGAATATTTATGCTGTCGGAGCCAAAAAGCACAATGTTTTTGTCGCCAAGAATAACGTTTGTCTTTTTTGTGTTCACATTCTGAACAAGGCTTTTTAATCCAAGAGGCAAAAGCTTTTGAACCAGCTTTTCTACCCACGGAAGCTTTTGAGCAGAATTGGTTACAATACAAACCATAAGGTCGCCGTTTTCTTCGCCAAAACGAGCATAAATGTGGCGAACGATGCCTTTGTGACTCTTCTCGTTGTAGATACTCAAGTTTTCCTGTCTTATATAGTCCATAACAAGGCTGACTGCTTTGTTAATGTTTTCGTTTTGAATGTAGCATTTTTCGCAGGGGGTTATGCTATGGCTCTTGGGTGCATAAAATCCGCACACCGCTCTCCCCTTTTGCATGCCAACAGGGAACTGAGCCTTATTGCGATAAAAAAACTCACAATCGGCACCGATTATTGGTTCATATTCAAACTCGCCGTCACCATATCCACCTATGCGCACAAGATTAGAGTGCACAAAATCGGACTTATACTTTAGCTGAGCCCCATAGTCCAGATGCATAAGGCTGCAACCTCCGCACGAGGAAAAAGACGAGCACTCAGGCACTCGTCTGTTTGGTGATGGGGTTATTATTTTATTGAGCTTGCCAAAGCCGTAGGTTTTGTTGGCCTTGGTAAGGGTAAAGCTTATTTGATCGCCGGGAACCGAGCCTGCCACAAACACCGGATACGAATCGATTTTTGCAATTCCGTCTCCGCCTGTGGTCAGGTCGATAACATCCGCTAAGTATGTCTGGTTCACTTTAATCATTTTCATTCTCCAAAAGCTCAACAGCAAGAAAAGCGTTCTTGTGAGCTTTCCGCTTCATTTCGTCACACAAACCGTCGTCAGAAAGGTTTTTAGATTCTTTGCAGCAGCTGTCAATCATATCTCCAAGCTTTTTGCTGTCTAAGTCAAAAATGTCAACAATATATTTTTGACGGAAATATTCCATAAAGCCTTCAATTTTGGGGTCATATTTTATTGCCACAACACCAACTCCGTTTGCTACCGCATAAACGAGAGAGTGGAGTCGCATTGCAACAACAATCGACGAACACGAGATAACGCCTATTGCTTCTTTTATGGATAGGGGCGTGGTTATGATATGAGATTTTGATTTCATTTTTGCTGCTACAGATGCGGCAATTTCGGTGTCGACAGGATATTGCATAGGCAAAAAGACAATGTCTTTTCCGTGTTTTTGCGAAACGTTGTCGAGAGCTTTTGCAACATTTTCTTCAAAATCGGGCATGGCATATTTCCATTTTCTTAGAGCAACGCAGATGTAGTTGCCAAAAGGAATAGAATTTGCCTCAAAAATCTCTTCAATTCTGCCTCTTTCTTCGCCAACCAGAGAAATTGCCGGGTCGGCTGTTACTTCTGCAGGAACAGTTATGTTCATAGCCTTTATTTCGCCATAGGATTTTTCTTCACGAAGAGTAATGCGGTCAACGTTGTCGTTGAGCACACGGGCAGTGAGGCTGCGGTTAAACTTTTTGTTAACAGGTCCGATACCGCTGGCAATTTGCATAACTTTCATTTTGCAGCGTTTGGCAAAAGCTATAATATACAAATAATACCAGAGCGACTTGGAGCTGGTTTCGTCCTGAATGAGAGAGCCGCCGCCCGAAAGCAGAACACTTGACTTTTCAAAAAGCTTTTTGAGCTTGCAGGGCGAAACACGGCTATAGGCATCAACTCTGTACATTTTGCGTGTGTGAAGCGGATCCGACGACAAAACGGCAAGCTTTGCATCGGGCTTAACTCTTTTAAGATCGCCTATCAGAGCAAGAAGAAGAGCATCGTCGCCGCTGTTGTTGAAGCCATAGTAACCGCTGAGCACAAAGTCGTAGCGTTTGGGCCTTTTATAGTCTGCAATTATTGATTTGTAGATGCTCATATGGTCGTTGGCCAAAACATCTGACGAAAACTTTGTTGTGACTTTTTCGTATATATTGTTTCCCATATCGGCAAGTTTTTCTTTGTCGCTTGCCATAAAAACCAACTTTTCGGCAAAATCTTCTTCGTTTTTGCTTTCAAAAAGATAGCCGGTGACGCCGTCTTCAACAAGGGCAGGAATACCGCCGACTGCACTGGCAATCATGGGGCGTTTCATCGCAGCACCCTCAAGCATGGAATATGGGAAGCTCTCGCAATGAGATGTGAGGGAATTGATGTTGATAAAATTCAAAAATCCATACATATCGGTAACAAACCCCAAAAATTTTATTATTCCATCCATTCCATAAGATGCACAAAGAGATTTGAGATTGTTTTCTTCAACGCCGCTTCCGGCAATGAGAAAGCGTAGATTCTTGTTTTTCTTATAGGCAAGAGCGGCACCTCTAATGAAGGTGTCAACGCCTTTTACAATGTCGAAACGTGCCGCAATACCAACATAGACAAGCTCGTCCGACATTTCAAGGTTATATTTTTTCGCAAAATCTTCCTTTGAGGTAACATTTTGAGGAAGTGTGCTGTAGTCCATACCGTTATAGACCGTGTGAATATTGTTTGGCATAAATTCACGGTCGATGAGCATTTCTTTGAACGAATCGGAAACGGCAATGAAATAATCAAGCCGTTTGAGCGAGTAGGAGTTCAGATTTGTGAAAAAGAGCTTTTTGAAAAAACTGTCGAAGTCCAGAAGATAGTCACTGTGCATTGTTGTGACAATAGGAATTGACAGGTGCTTTTTTAAAAACATTGCAATAAAATTGGCTCTTGCTCCGTGAACGTGCAAAAGGTCAATTTTTCTCTCTTCAATTGTGCGGCGTATTCCCCTCACAACACTAAGGTCAAAGCGGTTACGCTGCTCAAAAAGCAAGGTTTCTATGTCTTTTTCAAGAATTTCGTTATAAAAAACACCACGCATCAAGCACACAACAACAACATCGCACATTTCTTTGAGCTTGTCGAGCAAGTTGAAAAGATGAGTTTTTGCACCGCCGCTGTCGCCACCGCTTATCATATGCATAATATTCATTTGCTTTCACCCCCACATAGCAATTAGCGAATAGAGATTAGAAAATAGTGAAGCTCAATTTTTAAAAATATCTTTTATAGGTATCTTCAAGGAGCTTGTCCAGATTAAACACTGTGTCAACTGCCTTTAGAGCGTTTTTGGAATATTTTTCTCTTAGAGCAGCATCCGACATCATTGTGTTGATGGCTTCTGCCATCTGGTCGGTATCACCATATTCAACCAAAATGCCACAATCATTTTCGGGCGAGAGAATGTCGCCATTGCCGCCAACATTGGTGGCAATTATGGGCAGGCCCGAATCCATAGCTTCAAGAATTGCAAAAGAAAGTGCCTCATAGCATTTTGCACTGTTGATGTATAGGTCGCTCACTTTTAAAATTTCACCGGCATCGTTGCGGTAACCAAGCTGAAGAATGTGTTTTTCCAAACCTTTAGACTTAATCAGATTTGTTATTTTGTCCCACAGTTCACCCTCACCAAGAATAAGCAGCACAAACTTTTTGTCTGTAAGCTTTGTGAGCTTTTCGATGGAGTTTGTAAGATAATCGAGCCCCTTTGCAATGTGATAGCGGGCAAGAGTTGTCATAACAAAGGTGTCTTCGTCAATTCCCAGCTCAGCTCTGAGGTTGGGGTTGCCGGGGGTGCGTTCGTGAGGGAAAATGCCGTTATAAATAACATCTATCTTATCAGGATTAACGCCGTTGCCAACAAGAAGGTCTTTACCGTTGTTACATACGGAAATTATCTTATGATTATGGCGTGTTATCAGCTTATTTGTGATTTTCCACAAAATGTTTGTTTTCAGGGTAAGGTGGCAAGTGTAGACCACTTTGGTACCACTGTAGTATTTTCGAGACAAAACAGCAATATAGTTTTCTCTTGGATAGTGAGTGTGAATAACGTCTATATTGTTTTCGCGACAATAGGCGGCAAGCTGTTTGGCGGCCTTTTTGTCGAAGGGGTGACGCATATTGAGCTGAAACATAGGAATACCAAGCTCTTTAACCTGATCGGAGAGCTTGCCCTCAATGCCATAGGCAAAATAGCACTTTGTGTCGTTGCCCTCAAAGGTTTTGATGAGATTGTACACATATTTTTCTGTGCCTGCGTTGCCTGCATAATTGATAAGATACAAAACTTTCATTCGTGGTACACCATCCTTTTGTGTTCTGATTTTTATTATCTTTGCCGGATTGCCGCCAACAACGGCAAAATCGGGCACATCTTTTGTTACAACTGCTCCGGCAGCAATTATGGCACCATTGCCAACTGTAACACCGGGAAGAATTATGGCATTTGCCCCTATCCACACATCGTTGCCGATTGTGACCTTTTGCTTGGCTGCAGTTTGCAGACGCATGGGGCGATATATGTTTTCGGTTTCGTGGTTCTGAGTGTAGATGCTCACATTGGGCGCCATCATAACATCATCACCAATTGAGAGCGGCCCTGCCACACGACAATTGAGGCCAAGACCCGAATTGTTACCAACAGAAATATCTTTGCCCGAGGCAAAAAAAGCACCGTGCTCAATGTTGACATTTTTGCCAACAGAGGCGAGCATTCTTCGGGCAAAAAATGCTCTTATTTTTTTTGAACCCATACTATAGGGAACGTCGGAGCCCGGAAGATGCCGGGCAAAAAAGTAATACATTACGTAGCTTAAGGCAAAGGATATTTTTCCCATATTAACCTCCGTTAGTGGATTTTGGCACGAAGCTTGTCGGCATATTGACGCACTGCTTCAATTTTTAAGATATAGCCCAAAACCGCATACACGCACACTCCGACAAACGCCGGCACTATGAGCACAATCACACGCACGCCAAAGGAGTCGGCAAAATTTTGAGAGTCAAGAAAAGCATTGACTCCTCCAACCGCAACGGCCATCAGTACGGCACAAACAATCGACTTGACAATTTCTTTGCCCATGCCGGTGGCAAACGAGCCAACCTTACGCTTGAGCTGCCACAATAGATTGCAAAGACCAACAATTGATGCTGCAGAATATGCAAGCGGGATGCCATATGCACCGATAAAGGGCATAAGGCTGAGACTGACTACAATGTTTACAGCCATTATAACAAAGCCGTTAACGGCAGAAATGCGAGTGTTTTTGACGGAATAAAGAGCACGGTCGAGAATTTCTTTGAGACCTATGCCAATAAGGCCTATTGCATAAAGCGACAAAAACACCTCCGCTTTCGACACTGCCTCGGGGGTAACCTTTCCCCATGCTGCCAAAAACTGCAAAAGAGGGCGGCGAACCGATATGAACCCAAAGGTTATGGGAATCAGCAGAGCCGAAACGCTTTTTAATATGCCGCTTAAGGTTTGCTTATATTCATTCATATCATTTTTGGCGGCACTTTCCGAAAGTTTCGGATACACAACCGCCGTTATGGAATACACAAATGCAAGCACAAGCTGAATTGAAATGTTTTGCACAAAGGTGAGAATTGTGACCATTCCGGCATCATATTTGGCAATCATTGTGGAATTAAACAACATATTGAGCTGATATGCTCCAACGCCAATGAGCACAGGAACCGTCATTGAGCCGGCTTTTTTGATGTCGGGGTCACCGAGGCGAAAGCAGGGGCGATAGCGATAGCCGTCTTTAACAAGAGGCGGCACCAATATAAACGCCTGAAGCGAAAGTCCGATTATGGTTGCAAAAAGGAGACCTGTAACGCCGAAGCGATCGCTTAAAAAAACAACATATGCAATAACAATCAGCGAGCTTGGCACGCTTACAAAAGCCGGAAGCCAGAATTTGCCCGCAGCCTGAAGCATACCCTGAAAAATGTAGTTCCAGGCATAGAAAAACATTACCGGCATAACAATCATCAGGCTTTTAACTGCAAATGAGCGTGAAGCTTCTGTCTTGGTAAAATCGGTAAAGCCAACAAGCAACGGCGACAGACAAATGCCCAGAATAACCAGAATCAGAGTGAGCACTGTGGAAACAGTGATGATGTTGTCGGCAAATTTTTTGGCTTTGTCCAATTCGCCAACTGCTCTGTGACCAACATAAATTGGAATAACAACAGTTGAAAGGGCTGTGCCGATACTGGTGAAAATAATATTCGGAATATTGATGGCATAGGAATATATGTTTATATAGATGCTTTCTGTGCCAAAGGTTGTCATATAAATCTGAGAGCTCAGAAGACTAAGCAGTCTTGAAGCAATCATAATTATCATTACGGAGCCGATAAGGCCGCCTATGTTTGTTTTTTTCAAGACATACACCCCGTGTAATTTATTGATTAGCCAATGGAGATTCAAGTTTTTACGTATTCTACGCCAAGAAACTGCTTTTTTAGCTTCCGGTGCTTATCTTGCCCTTGGCATTTTAAAAATCTGCATTTTTTGCCGAACGAAAATTAACTCCGGCTATCAGCCGTCGAACAGAATTTTCTAAATCAATGCAGTGTATCGGGAACTAATTTTGCATTGATTTTCGGCAAAAAAATTGATTTTTAAAACCGATAAGCAAATACGCACAAAAGCAGTTGATTGGCGATGTATACACGAGAAAATAAATGTGCGTTTTTCGGAGCGACTCTGCAGGAATGTGCGTAGCGGAGCAAGCCATTCCGAAGCCCTAGCGAAGAAAAATATACATTTATTGAATCGTTCGAATAATACTCAATTGGCTAGGCTTTCCAACTAACATTTTCTTTAATAACTCTTGCAGGATTTCCGCCAACCAGAGAGTGAGGAGCAACATCCTTGGTAACAACTGCACCTGATGCAACAACCGCTCCCTCGCCAATTGTGACACCTTTCAAAATTGTTGCACCGCAACCAATCCACACATTATCACAAATTTTGACGGGTTTTATTGTTTCAGTTTCGGAGTTGAGCTTATGATAGTCACGGTCGAGAATGTTGCAATCCCACGAAATGTCGCAGCCCGATCCAATTTCTACCAAAGAGCCTGCATGAATTTCGGTGCGGTCGCCAATGTAGGAACGGTCGCCGATTATTATGCGTGCTTTTTCACCTGCACCATAAGCACTGAGCTTAACATTGCGGTGAATAAACACTCGACTCCCAACCGAAACCTCACCGTTGTTTTTCCATATGCGAACACCTTTTTCGATGCGAAGAAGAGAACCGCATTTTTTGAACTGACATTTTCTTAATATACCTCTTAAAACAGAAAAACCGTTAATAAAAAATTCTCTCATAACCATAACAACTCCATAATAATCTATAATGAGTATATTATATCATAGTGGCAATTTTTAGTCAACAGTGAAGTAATTTAGAAACAAGAAAAGCGGCTTCACCTGCACCCATGTCGCGAACCGAATATGATTAACATCTATTTTCGCGAACGAAATACAGTGCAAATTCATACACATTAAAAAAGTAGGGGTCGATGCCCTCATCGACCCGAAAACACAAATGGTTCTCGGGCGGATGTAGGCATCCTCCCCTACATATTCATTTTTATTCAACAACCGGAGGATCGCATTTTGAACAGGCTCTCAGGCCAATGGATTCCGCCTCCTGCAATGTTATTGCTATTTTGCTTTTTGCCAGATGCCTACACCAGCTCTCGTGATAGCAAGCACCGGTTTGTGTGCGATACACTGTTTGAGATGTCATAGTTTCATCTTTAGCCAAATCGGATTCAGAAGATGAGGAAGCCATCGCATCACTTTTGATTTTTTCATACAGTGTTAAAACCTTAGAATCAGATACACTGTCTTTTGCCGTTTCGGATTCGTTTATGGTTTGAGAATCACTTGTGCAACCAAAAGAAAAGCATAAAATGCTGACTATTAAAAGTGATAACAAAAATGTTTTTTGGAATTTCAAATTAATTCCTCCGTCTGAGCATTATTTTACAAAAGCATCTACCATAGAATCAATCATTTTTTCTATAAACAATAACTTTTCGGTTGACAATCCTTCCAACTTTTTTGCTATATTTCCCAAGACTATTGGCTGTGCTTTATTCACACTGTCGCACAAAAGTTCATCTGCCGAAACTTCCAACTCATTTGCAATTATTATTAATGTGTCTAAACTGGGTTTTTTGCCTCCTCTTTCAAGCTCTCTGAGAAAGCCTAAAGATATGCTTAGCTTTTCAGCAAGCTGTTCACCGGTCAGATGTTTTTCCTGACGTGCTTCTTTTATTCTTTTTCCCAATCTATCCGCATTTACCATAATGTAAATCACCTCTTGGTTGCATAAACTACTTAAAGTATAGCTTAAAATCAATTAGTTTTAAATAAGCTATGTGGTGTTCGAAAAGCTGTGAGGTGATTTCTATCAAACTTATATTTTCGCAGGATTAACTTTGCAGAACAAGAAGAATTTAAACTTAGATATAATGAAAGCTATTTGGGGAAAACATAATTATCACCCTTATCGCAATCAATTTTAACATAATTATCTAAAGACAAATACCCTAAATCTCGTAAGCAAAATGCCGTTATTCTTGCCAACTAAAAACCACCATATAGTGCACTTAAATTAAAGTGCCTTTATGGTGGTTTTATTATATCATACAGCCATTGGCGTATTTTGTCATATTTTGCAGGATAGATAAATTTTTTTACGATAATACTTAATCCCTAATATATTATAGTGTATCACTATTTTATAAAAAGTTGTTGAATTACCATAAAACATATTGTATAATATATTTGTCGGGAAAATCCGACAGAAAAGGTAAGACTTAAGCAAGCGCAAATGCTGGGCGGTTATGCCACCTTATTCCCATACTTATATTATTGGGTAAGGAGGTGGTTGTTATGGGAAAATACATATTAAGAATTATATTTCTGACTATTGTGTTTCTAATAACACTTACAAAAAAAGTAAGATAGCCCCCACCGACCAAGTTAGGGCTATCTTTTAGTTCATTCTTGGCATAACCGTTTGAGGTCTTGCCTTTTTCTATGCTTATTATATAAGATAAACTTTGTTTTGTCAACTGTTTTAAAAAACCTACGCAAAATTATTAAGTATAATTATAGGATATATCCTCACCCCTTGACTAATTAACATAAATATTGTATTATATAATTTGGCATAATAAGCCAATATATTAAGGAGAGGAGTGAAGCCATTGAACAGTGGAGCATACATTTTGGTTGTTGTTGGAATACTTATTGCAAAATGTCTTGGTTTTTTAAGAGACATTGTGTTTGCGTCAACCTTTGGTGCCAGCGACTACACCGACATATACTTTCAGGTTTTTGGTCTGGCAAGCTTAGTGTTTACCGGAATTGGCGGAGCTCTGTCAACATTGGCAATAAAAAATCTTAACAAGATTGAAAACTCATCTCCCGAAAAACAAAAAGACTATGTTGCTCACTTTATAACCAAAACCTCGCTCATTGTGATTGGAGCAACAATAGTTCTCTACGTGTGTGCAGGACCGTTGGTGTCGGTATTGTTGCCGGGGCTGAAAGCCAGCATGCACGACGAAGCAGTTACAATTATGCACATAATGCTGCCAAGCTGTCTGTTTGTTATTGTGGCATATATAATTTCGGGTGTTCTTCAAAACACCGGAGTGTTTTTTATAACATCAATTATGAGCCTGCCCTATAATGTGGCAATCATTGCATCCCTGCTGACTGAGAATGTGAGCATCACAGCTGTGAGCGTTATCACAACAATCGGCTGGTTTTTGCACATTGCAATTTTGTTGCCAAGCTTTTTCAAAAAAGGCTACCGTTTGTTTGGCAATCCGTCATCTAAGGCATCGGTAAGCGACAACGCAAAAGAAGTTTTATACATTTTCATATCAAGCATGATGTTTCAGCTTGTGTTTATGATAGACAAAGCTTCCGTTTCTGCCGACAGCGGTGCGGCATCAACTGTTAACTATGCATCCAATCTGTTTGTTACCATTTCAAGTGTTTTTGTTGTGGCAATGAGCAATGTGTCGTATCCGTCTATAAGCCGGCATTTTGAAAACGGCGACAAAGAATCGGTCAACAAAATTCTGCAATACATCATCACAGTGCTTCTGGCAATTTTTGTGCCGTTCATTCTTGTTGTATGCTGTTTTGGAGATGACATCATCTCTCTGCTTTATCAAAGGGGCGAATTTACCGAAGACCTCAGCCGCACAACAGCCACGCTCTTTACCATTTACACATTCGGCATATTCGGATATGTGTGTCAGGAGCTTTTAAACAAGGTGCTGTATCTCGACGGCAAATATCGTTACACGGTTGTTGGCACAATTGCAATAGTTGCACTAAAGCCCATCATTAACCATACAATGACAAGCTCCGGCTCTGCAGTTATGGTGGCAATCTGGACAACGGTTATATTTTCGCTTTATGCCCTGTGCATACTGTTTGCAATAAAAAAGACCATTGGCAATTATTTTTCAAAAGAGCTTATAGCAAACATTTTAAAGATTCTGCTGTCGGGTGCAGGAGCACTTGCGGTGTATGAATTATCAAAGCTTATCAGCCTTCCTCTTTCGGAAAGCAAAATCGGATTTATTGTTCCCGTGATGCTGTGTGCAGTTGTCTATGTTGGCATCCTCACCCTTTCGGGATGCGTTAAATATATTATCAAAAACAAAAATGCTCACTAAGGACTGGTAATTATGAAAAAATTACGCATTTTGTATGTGATTGTGGCAGTGGTTGTTGTTTTGGGACTTATGCTGCCTGCACTGACAGAGCGAATATCATATGAAAAAAGCCACAACGGATATGTTGTGGCTCTTTTGGCACAAGAAAAAATGGAACCGTCTCATTTTGATCGCTACAAGTCGGGCGGAATCGACACGGTTCTGATTGAGGAAAAAAACGGCAGCTTTAACTGGGAACTTATTGAGCTTTGTGCATCAAAAGGCTTCGAGATTGTGCCCGTTGTTTATTCGGGCAACAAAAAGCCGGAACACTTTGAAGATGACCTTGAACTGCTGCTTGAAAAAAACAATGTCAGATATATGGTTGTGAGACAGAGCGAAGACGAAAACAACCACCCTGCACCGATAGAGAATATTATTAAAAACCACTCTTTAACTCTTGTGGAGTTTGAAAACAAAAATCAGCTCTCAAACGAAATGCCCGTTGGCTACGAGAGATATCTTGAAGCAACGGATGGCAGAATTATGAGAGCCTACAAAACCCTTGAAAACCCTCTCAGAACAATTGTGACAGGCGGTGAGGGCGAGAATGCAGGAGAGCTTTTATATCATCACATGATCAACTCTGCCACCGACCGCAACACCGAGTTTATATATTTGTGTCAGATAGATGACGGTTCGGGCAACACAGACAAAAATATTGAACAAACAATTTATGCTGCCAACCGCTTTGCAAAAGAGATGGAATCAAGCGGGCATCAAGGCAAAAAAGACGTTAGTCTTGCCGGATACGCTCTGCCATCTAAAGCAACTTACGGTGGAGCTGCTCTGCTTTGCTTTATTATGCTGGCATTTATGGCGGAGATCGTGTTCAAAAAAGAGTTCGCATTTATTTGGTACACAATGCTCCCCCTTGGCATAGCCGCATTTTTTGCAAGCTTTGCAATGCCTCAAAAGCTTTTGGAATTATACCCCACCGCTTTTGCACTTCTTGCTCCCTGCTTTTGTTTCACATTTTGCGTGTGGATGTCGGAAAAGACTAAGGATAGGTTCGGGCTTACGGTTTGCATTATTTCCATTTTTGCCGCCGCTGTTGCATCCCTTACTTTGTGTGCCGTTGTGACAGGTTCTCTACTTAGCGGAGCAGACTATCTTCTCAACAACAAATTATTCCGCGGGGTTAAGCTCACCCTGCTTTTGCCCGTTGCATATGCAGCAATTGCAATGCTAATATATCTGTCGGGCGGAAAATTCAGACCGGAGCTGCCACCGGTGCGTGACATTGCAAAAAAAATAAAGCTTCGTCACGTGATTTTGGCCGTGCTCATACTCCTTGCCGGCGGAATATATGTCCTCAGAAGCGGCAACACAAAAATCTCCGGATTCGAGGTTGCTATGCGAAACTTTATTAGTGATGTGTTTTCGGTGCGGCCAAGAACAAAAGAATTTTTGATTGGCTGGCCTATGCTGTCGCTTTTTGCATATTACACCAAACACAGCTACGGCAAAATTTTCAGATGGCTAACAGCAGTTGGAAGTTCAATTATTTTTGCATCTGTATCAAACACATTCTGCCACGTGTTTACCGATTTTCTGACGTCATCCCTTCGCACAATAAATGGTATTGCACTATCGGTGCCGTTCATACTTGTATTTTTGCTTGCGAATTTGCTGTTTGTAAAGATATATGTGAGAAAACGAAAATTGGATTAAAACAACAGGGGCTGTCTCTCTAAACAAACAATATGAATGTTTAGAGAGACAGCCCTTTTATTTGTGTGTTAATTTTAAGGTGACTATGCGTCTGTTAATTTACATCACTAAGCTTTTTTTCTTGCACATCTGACTGCTGCAATCAAAAGTCCCACAATTGCCCAGAACACAAACATAACTCTGGGATAAAACCATATATACTCAGCACAAGCCGCAAAGCTTATGCCCGCCAAAGAGCTTATTGCAGCAATTATCATACAACGGAGTGTTTTGGAAGCGCTACTGTAGGTTCTGAGACCTTTTTTTATAACACTTCCCATATATGCCAAAAAGCCAAGTGTACCAACAATGCCGATTTCAACAAGCAATTCCATATAGAGCATATGGCAATGAGGTGCTTTGTCGGCAAGGGGACTTGCAAATTCGGGATACACATGAGCAAATGCACCGGGACCTATGCCAATACCGCCCCAACCAACACTTCTGAGCATTTTGAGTGTTCCGTCCCAAAGATATATTCTGTAGGCATTGGAGGTGTCTTCCATAGAGCCGATGGTGAGAATACGATTCAGTATTGTTTCGGGCAAAAACGGAATTGCAACTATTACCAGAATACCAAGGGGAATCAGGAGCTTCCAATTATAGAGTGCAGCAAACACAACCGTTGCAATCGCAAATGAAATGTAGCAAGAACGGGAATAGGTCATTGCGAGAGCTGCAAAGCAGATAACAAACACGCCGCCAAAGGCAAGCTTAATGTTTTTGCGCTCTGAGCAGATAAACATTGCATACATAAACGGCAAAACAAGAACTATTGCCTGAGCAAAACAATTGGGGTTTTCAAATGTGGAATACACTCTTCCGGGCATACCCTCATTTGCTGCAACGTCGGTGAGAAGAATATCCACCTCAACACCCATAAAGTTCTGATATATGGCATACAAGCACATCAAAAACATTGCCGAAATGATAACAGTGACAAGAGTTTTCAATTCTTTTTCGCCGTCTATTCCACCGCCTATCAAAAGAGCAAAACCAACAGATGAGAAAAAGAAAAGAGAAACCTTTACAGAATCGGCCTTGGTGGGGCTTATGACAATTGATGCAATAATCGCAACAATAAATGCAACAAGCGACACCGGCACTGCTTTAACATTTGTGCCAAGCTTTTTGCCGTCGAGGCATCTAACATAATATACCATTGCCAGAACAAAAGCTCCTGCAACGGCGTAAATATTGTTCCACAGGCTATGGGGCACAATCATAATAAGAGCAAAAACCACAGCCAAAAGATATTCAAACCTGAGCCAGCCTCTTGAGCGAAAAACTTCTGCCCCTGCGTTGACAAGACTTTTTTTGAAATATGGTGACACGCGCACATACACACTGCGTGAAAGCTTCAAAAACCAATTTACAAGCTTTTGCATTGCAGCATAAAAAAGCGATGAAGAATACATGCCCGAAACACCTATATTGCCCACAACCCAGTTGCGTACAATGCTTTTTTCAAACACAGATCTCAGCCATGCGGCAACTATAAGGATTATGCGATAGACTGACGAATTAAGGGCAGATTCTTTCAAGAAGCTCAGTGCAGCACAGGTCAAACTTTGCTGAAACATAGAGTCTTCCTCCCGAAACACATATTATTTCTTTTCTTCAACACCGGACACACGGCCATACATTTTTGCTTTTCCGGCATAGATTGTCATAGAATGACCAACAACGTATTTTCCATCCTGAACCTGAACACCGTGTTCAAACTCTTCACCAACAACCTCAACCGAAAGCTTAACCGATTTGAAACCTGCTCTGGGGCCAACCTTCCAGTTACCGTCATTGTCGGTAGAATATGAATATGAATCGCCAACTTCAACATCAAGAACCTTACCAAGAGGTATTTTTCTTGCTTCGTCGGTAACAAGAGTGCCAACCTCTGTTACATCTGCAACATAGTCGGGAACTTCTTCAAAGAAATAGGAAACAATAAATGTTTTGGTTTCGCCAACTTCTTCTTTTTCACCCGACAAGCCCAGCAGTTTTGAACCAACAAAAACTGCAACTGCAACAACAACTATCAAAACCAACAAATCAATAAACGTGAACTTAAATTTCTTTTTTTCGGTCATAACTGATGTTAACCTCTCTTTACATAAATTTTATCACATTATACCACAATAACCATTTTTAGTCAACAATAAGCCTACTGCTAATTATTTTCTCTTTTATTTTTTGCATTTGTATGATATAATATTAGTAATTATACTAAGATGGATGCTGTGAAGGTAGAATTTGATGTTTATCATTCACAGTTCGTTTAGTTTCTCTACGCAACTGGATGAGTACTCCCTGTTTAAAAATCCCATTTTTCTTTCAATACCGCCTCGCACTCATCACTCAGATGAAGCTCGGC
>SVJL01000038.1 GCA_015068985.1 Oscillospiraceae bacterium | reverse complement strand
GCTTTTCGGAGCGGCATTGCTTATCGGTTTTAAAAATCAAATTTTTTGCCGAAAATCAATGCAGAATCAAATCCTGCTTCACTGCATTGATTTAGAAAATTCTGTTCGACGGCTGACAGCCGGAGTTTAATTTTCGGTCGGCAAAAAGTGCAGATTTTTAAAATGCCAAAGGCAAGATAAGCACAAATGAGCGAAGAAATGCATATGTTTGGCAGATTAGCAGAAAATATTAAAATATTCCCTCACAGCATTCGTCTTATAATAAAAATGATAAAAACACAAGGAGAAAAACATATGAAGCTGATATCATGGAATGTTAACGGTCTCAGAGCCGTTGTTGGCAAAAACTTTGCCGAGGTTTTCGGAAGCCTTGATGCCGATATTTTCTGCTTGCAGGAAACCAAACTTCAGGAAGGTCAGATAGACCTTTCAACCCCCGGTTATCATCAATACTGGAACTATGCCGAAAAGAAAGGCTATTCGGGCACTGCTGTATTTTCCAAAACCGAGCCTGTGTCTGTATCCTATGGCATAGGCATTGAACAGCACGACAAAGAGGGCAGAGTGATAACTCTGGAATTTGACAATTTCTATTTTGTGTGTGTTTACACACCAAACTCTCAGAACGAACTCAAACGCCTCGATTACCGTATGGAATGGGAGGATGCATTCAAAGACTATCTCTGTTCTCTTAAAGCAAAAAAATCAGTCATAATGTGTGGTGACCTTAATGTTGCCGCCGAAGAAATAGACCTCAAAAACCCAAAAGCCAACACCCGAAATGCCGGCTTTACCAACGAAGAACGAGACAAATTCCGCAATCTCAAATCTGCCGGCTTTATCGACACTTTCCGTCATTTCTATCCCGACACAGCCGACATCTATTCCTGGTGGTCTTACCGCTTCAATGCCCGCTCACGAAATGCAGGGTGGAGAATTGACTATTTTATGGCATCAGACGATCTTGCCGACAAGCTCATTGATGCCAAAATCCACACCGACATCATTGGCTCCGACCATTGTCCGGTTGAGCTTCTCGTAAATCTTTAAAAATTCATTTTGTTTTCACATTTTGTTCATAAATATGTGTTAATATGAAATTAGCCTGATAGCTACTGTCAGGCTAAGCATAAATGGAGGCAATGTAATGTATAATAAATCCATACTCTAAGGAGTGTTAACGACAGAGTTTATGCCAAAATAATACACCATTTTCTTGTTGTCCGAAAAATGTAGATTAGCTATTGATATGTAGTTTTCCATAAAATTTGCCATACAAAACGGCTTTCGTATTGTATGGCAATTTTATTTTTCCGAAAGATGATAGCCTCAAAAACTACCGTTTTGACCAATCAAATCAAGCTTTCGAGTGCCAAAATTGTCTAAAAAACGTTTGAAAACTTTTTCTATGTTTATATTATATATTAATTGACAGAAAAGCCGTCTTGGCGTTATAATGTTAATATTATTAAATTAAAAAATCATCATTTATTAAAGGGGTGGCTTTTAATGAGTATAAAAATTGCAATTGCCGGTTATGGCAATCTTGGAAAAGGCGTTGAATGTGCCGTTAAGCAAAATGCCGACACCGAGCTTTTCGGCATATTTACCCGTCGAAATCCTGTCGATGTTAAAACAGTGTTTCCTGAGTCGAAAGTGTATAAAATAGACGATATTCTGAATTATAAAAACGATATTGATGTGCTGGTGATATGCGGCGGCAGTGCAACCGACCTCCCCGTTCAGACTCCCGAGCTTGCAAAGAATTTTAATGTTGTTGACAGTTTCGATACCCACGCCAACATTCCGTCTCATTTTGCAAATGTTGATGCTAAAGCAAAAGAGTCGGGCAAAATTGCTATGATTTCTGTTGGTTGGGATCCGGGCCTTTTTTCCCTCAATCGTCTTTATGCTGAAGCGGTTCTTCCCGACGGAAAAGACTACACTTTCTGGGGTAAGGGCGTGAGTCAGGGCCATTCCGACGCAATTCGCCGCATTGATGGTGTTGTTGACGCTCGTCAATACACAATCCCCGTAGACGAAGCTCTCAATGCTGTTAGAAGCGGTGCGAATCCGGAGCTATCCACCAGAGACAAACACATCAGAGAATGCTTTGTTGTGGCAGCAGATGGAGCAAATAAGGCAGAAATTGAAGATAAAATAAAAACTATGCCTAACTATTTTGCCGACTACAACACAATTGTTCGCTTTATCTCAAAAGAAGAGCTTGACCGTGACCACAGCGGAATCCCTCACGGCGGCTTTGTTATCAGATGCGGCAAAACCGGAGCAAATGCTCAAAATACCCATATTATAGAATACAGCTTAAAGCTTGATTCCAATCCGGAATTTACCGCATCGGTTCTTGTTGCATATGCAAGAGCTGCATACCGTATGAACTTGGAGGGAATCTCGGGCTGCAAAACAGTTTATGATGTTGCACCGGTATATCTTTCGCCCAAATCACCCGAGGAACTGAGAGCTCACAGCTTGTAATAGAGGTGGGTGCTTTTCCCGAAAGGATGTTATAAATGTTCAAACTCATAAAAAAATACGGCAATGCACGCAGAGGCTCTTTTGCCACCGTTCACGGTGAAATACAGACTCCTGTGTTTATGAACGTTGGCACCATTGCCGCCATAAAGGGAGCGGTTTCATCTCTTGACCTCAAGGAGATTGGCTGTCAGGTGGAGCTTTCCAACACCTACCATCTTCATGTTCGCCCCGGCGATAAGCTCATAAAAGAGCTTGGCGGTCTTCATAAGTTTATGAATTGGGATCGTCCCATTTTAACCGATAGCGGCGGCTTTCAGGTCTTTTCTCTTGCAAGCCTGCGAAAAATTACCGAAGAGGGAGTTAGTTTCAATTCTCACGTAGACGGTAAAAAAATCTTTATGGGTCCTGAGGAAAGTATGCAAATTCAGTCTAATCTTGCTTCAACAATTGCCATGGCTTTTGACGAATGTGTGGCTCTTCCGGCAGAGTATTCGTATGCTAAAAAGTCGCACGAACGCACAATCAGATGGCTCGAAAGATGCAAAAAAGAGATGGACAGGTTGAATTCACTTCCCGATACAATCAACAAAAAGCAAATGCTCTTTGGAATAAATCAAGGTGCTACATTCGACGATTTGAGAATAGAGAATATGAAAACAATTTCCGACTTTGACCTCGATGGCTATGCCATAGGTGGTCTGGCAGTGGGAGAGACCCACGAGGAAATGTATCACATTTTGGATGTTACTCTTCCTTTTGCACCCGAAAATAAGCCGCGCTATCTTATGGGCGTCGGCACTCCTATCAACATTTTGGAGGGAGTAGACCGTGGCATCGACTTTTTCGATTGTGTTATGCCCAGCCGTAATGCACGCCATTGTCATCTTTTCACATCAGAGGGTCAGATGAATCTCAAAAACGAAAAGTTTGAGCGTGATTTAAGGCCAATCGATGTTAACTGCTCCTGCCCTGCCTGCAAGAATTATTCCAGAGCATATATACGTCACCTTTTTAAGGCAAAGGAGATGCTCGCAATGCGTCTTTGCGTTCTTCACAATCTATATTTCTACAATAATCTTATGGCTCAGATTCGTGATGCAATCGACAACGACACGTTCAAAGATTTTAAAGAAGAAAAGATAGAACTTTTCTCTCGCAGAATATAATAAATGTCAATATAATGTAAAAAACTATTGCAATTTTTCTATATATAGTGTATAATATGATATCATAATTTATCTTGGAGGTAGCAAAATGAACTTGTTTGAAATCACGGCATACGCCGATACTGCAGCCGGTACTGCTCAGGCCAATTCTCCAATGGGAGCTTTCAGTGCCTTTATACCTTTCATACTCATCATAGTTGTTATGTATTTTATGATGATCAGACCACAGAAGAAAAAAGAAAAACTTAAACAGGAAATGCTTTCCCAGCTCATCGTTGGTGACAAAATCCTCACCATCGGCGGCATTCACGGCAAAATTGTTTCCATCAAAGGGGACAACCTCTTTATCGAAACCGGAAAAGGCGGCGAAACCTCAACAATCAAAATTGCTCGTTGGGCAATCAGCGAAGTTACCAAACCTGGCGACGGTTCAGCTCAGGAAGCTGCCGACGAAGCAGGCGACAGCGAAGAATAATATTTTTGCATAATCATAATTTCCTCCGAATATTTATTAAACAAAAATGTTCGGAGGGATTTATTGTGTCAGAACCAATTTCTGCCCAAGTGGCACAAAGCGGAAAAACATTTCTTTTATTCAAAGGAATCAAGTTTATTTTCATATCATATGTTGTCTCATTTTTGATGGTGCTGATTCTTTCGGCACTGGTTGTCTATACCGATTTGCCCGAAGCATTTTGTGGCCCGTCAATCAAAGTCATAACGTTCTTTGGGGCTTTCTTATCGGCTTTTCTTACCTCTCGTGCGTCAGACGGTCGCGGTTGGCTGTGCGGAGCGGTGAGCGGCTGTGCCAACATTGCACTGCTTTCTCTTTTGGGCACTGCAATATATGGAACAAGTGTTCTGAGTGCATCAAATGCCTTAGGTGCATTTTATGGACTCTTGGCAGGAGGTGCCGGAGGCATCGTTGGTATAAACACCAAAAGAAACTAACATAATAGGCGGTGAAAGCTTATGCGCAGCATTGCTTTGAAGATTACCGCAATTGTTGTATCACTCATAATATCACTGTCGTTTCTGACAAACGTGGTCTATTCAACTCCACAAAAGCTTGCCGGAGAAACCATATTTAAAAATATGAGCCCTTCGGGTTCAATGTCAGAAGGACCTGAGTCAAAATCATCGCTTGCACCACTGCCCATTGGCGAAACACGCTTTTCTGCCGGCGGACTTGGTGATGCACTCATAAAGCAAGAGAAAAATCGAGTTGACACAGTGTTTTCAACATGGTTTTTAAGCATTGTTTTTACAGTGATTATAATTTCTTTTATGAGCAGAATTTACGAAAATGTTCTAAAAAGATTCAGGCTGCTGATTTGATATACAATTGCCAACCCATCGGCATCTTTGCCGATGTTATTATAAACACATATTTAAGGAGGATTACTAATGAAAGCAAAAAGTATAACAAAATTTGCTGTTGTATGCGTTATAATTGCTCTTTTAGCATACGTTGCAGCATTTGGTTTGGAAATCATGGGCAAATATATACCTGCTTCTTTCGATGAAGATTTTGGTATCAAAAAAGGCTTCGACCTTGCGGGCGGTTCCGTAATTGTGTTTGAGCCTGAAGTTGAAGATATGGATACAGTAACAGATGAAGACATCTCTGCAGCAGTTGCAGCTCTCCGTCTCCGCCTCGACAGCAACGGTCTCAACGAAGCAACAGTATCAGAACAGGTTACAGACGATCAGAAAAGACTCCGTGTTGAGATTCCTGCAGTAACCGACCCCAACGAAGCTATCGAATACCTCGGTGCTATGGCAAGTCTTTCTTTCAAAGACCCCGATGGTAATGAAGTTCTTAACGGAACTCATATCGAAGATGCAACTGTTGCCGATATGGAAGGCAAGGTTGTTGTTCAGCTTCAGTTCACCGGCGAAGGTCAGTCACTTTTCGCTCAGGCAACAGCTAACCTCGTTGGCAAACAGCTTTCAATCTATGTTGATGGAACCTTGATTTCTGCTCCTAACGTAAACGAAGCAATCAACAGCGACAGCTGCGTAATTGAAGGAAGCTTCACAGTTGATGATGCAAAACTTCTTGCAAATCAGATCAAATCGGGCACACTTCCCTTCGCTCTCAAACCCATCAATCAGAGCAGCGTTGGTGCACAGCTCGGTGATGATGCTCTTAACAAGAGCCTGATGGCAGGCGGAATTGGTCTCCTCCTGGTTATGATATTTATGATTGTTATGTACAGAATGTGCGGTCTCATGGCAGATATTGCTCTCGTTGGCTACATTTCAATTGTTGCAATAATCATCAATGCATTTGAAGTTCAGCTCACTCTTCCCGGTATTGCAGGTATAATCCTTACAATCGGTACTGCAGTTGATGCTAACGTTGTTATTTTTGAAAGAGTAAAAGAAGAACTCAAAACAGGCAAAACTCTTCGTGCGTCTGTTGATTCCGGCTTCAATAAAGCATTCAGCGCAATCATTGATGCCAACATTACCACCCTCATTGCTGCCGTTGTTCTTTGGTATTTCGGCACAGGCACAATCATCGGCTTTGCAAAAACTTTGTTCATCGGTACTCTCGTGAGCATGTTCACAGCTATCTTTGTAACAAAGTTCCTGCTTCGTCAGCTTGTTGGATTCGGCATCAAGAATTCCAAGCTCTACAGTGCATAAGAGGAGGGTTATAGAATATGTTTAACATTATAGAAAAAAGAAAAATTCTGTTCGCCATCCCCTGCATCATCATTCTTGCAGGCATAATCTGCTTCATCGCATTTGGCGGACTCAACACAGATATCGACTTCACCGGTGGTACAGCAATGGAAATTGAACTCGGTGAAGAATTCAACGAAGATGCAATCCGTGATGCCATCAACCCCGTTGAAGGCGTAACAGTTTCTTCTGTTCAGACATCGGGTGCTCAGAAAGCGATTGTAAAAACAACCGACATTCCCCACGAAAAATTTGTTGAAGTTCAGGAAGCTGTTAAAGCAGCATTCCCTGCTTCCAACATCACATCTGTAGACTCTGTTAGTGCAACAATGGGTCAGGAAATGTGGTGGAGTGCAGCAAAGGCAATTTTCTTTGCAGTTCTCCTTATGCTCATCTATATCACATTCAGATTTGAGCTTCTTTCAGGTCTTTCTGCAATCTGTGCTCTTTGCCACGACGTTCTCATCATCATTTCTTTCTATGCAATATTCCAGCTTCCTGTTAACACAACATTCATCGCTGCAATTCTCACCATCCTTGGTTATTCAATCAATGCAACAATTGTTGTGTTCGACCGTGTGAGAGAAAACACACGCCTCATCAGAAAAGAATCTTTTGCAAACATTGTTAACAAAAGTGTTTGGCAAACTCTTGCCCGTTCTATCAACACAACAGTAACAACACTTATAACACTCGTTTGTCTCTACATTCTCGGCGTAACATCAATCAAGCAGTTTATGCTGCCACTTCTCATTGGTGTAACCTGCGGTGCATACTCTTCAATTTTCATTTCAGGTCAGTTCTGGGTATTGTTCAAAGGCAGCAAAAAAGCACAATAATAAAGTTTTTCAAAAAGATCAACCGGCATTCCAAAATTCGGAGTGCCGGTTATTTTTTATACTTGCGTCGCAGCCTCGTATCCCGAGTTGGGATATTTTTATTATACCTGATTGGTATAATAATGTCAAGGTGATTTTTATGAAATTAAAAGAACTAAGACAAAAAAGAGGTCTTTCACAGCTTAAACTGGCAACAGAGCTAAATATGTCACAAAACACTATAAGCAGATATGAAACAGAGGAACGGCAGGCAGGCTATAAGGAGCTTATAGCACTTGCCGATTATTTTGATGTTTCAATTGATTATCTTTTAGGAAGAACCAACAATCCAAAGGTTAATCGTTAACGAACCGTGGATACCCTGATTAGCTCATACGGAAAGAGCACCTGGCTCTTAATCAGGCTTTACGTGTTTACAAACTAAAGAGCGTATAAAACAAAAAAGGATACGCAAGGTATCCTTTTTGTCTTCAAAAGCTGAACCAAAAAGATTTTTTATAAATCTTGTTTTGCGGAGCAAAACTACCTTTTCTCTTCTCTATTCTCCCTTATCTTTTATCTGGAAACGACAATTTTAGAGAAGAACGAAGAGAGAAAAGTGAATAGTGAATAGAACAAAAGAAACGACAACTTTCTGACGAAAATTGTCGTTTCTTTTTATACACCATCACGGGCTCGAACCGTGGACACCCTGATTAAGAGTCAGGTGCTCTACCAACTGAGCTAATGGTGCAAATATTAAGTTTGTTTCGTAATCAACATTGTTTATTATACCCATTTTAAGCCAAATTGTCAATAGCTTTTTTCAAAAAATAAGGTATTTTTTTAAAATTAATGCTTTTTAAATAAATTGCGTCAAAGTTTTATAATTTTTTTGTTATATATACCACAACTCACCCGTTTTGAAGGGTGTCTGAAATTAACAAATAAGTGTCTGATTTTATATTGACATATTTCTCTATTTGTTATACTATTTATATTATGAAATTAATATACAAGGGAGATGTGTGTATTGAAACACGTAATAGAAAAAAGATACCCCATTGGTAATAAAAGATTCATATGGAAACAGAAAGATTATGTTATTTCAACCTTTTCCGGATTTCCTCAATCGGGAACTCATGAAGGTGATATAAATGAAGTAGCCGACAGGTATGCCAAAAATCACAAAGAGGCCGGCTTTAACCTTTTGGAGCTTGGTTGGGTACAGCACGAAGGCTCATGGGCAGCGGTAGATGCGTGCGAAAAAAATGAAATCGACTTGCTTTTTCAGGATATGAGCCTTATGGGCGGCATGAGCTTTCGCTATGTTGACCGTCACTGTACACGGGAAGAAATCAAAGCTGTTGTAGACAAATTAAAAGACAAAAAGCATACTATAGGTTATTATGTTTGGGACGAACCCAAAACCGACGAGCAACTTACAGAAGCAAGACGTCAAATGGATATTCTTGAGGAGCTTGATCCGGAAGCACTTCTTTTCACAGTTGCTGAGCCCGATTACAATTTTCTTGAAAAACAACCCGGATACACATGGGAGAACGGCAAATATGAGCCATTTGTTCACGAATTTGCCGAAAGAATGGATCCGCCTGTAATGAGCTTCGATTATTATCCCATAGGCAATTATTTTGGCGCATGGCCCGGTCACCAATTCACAAAAGAAAAACAGCTTGACGACAGCCATATGCTCCTTAGTATGGCACTTCACAGAAAAGTTGCCCTTGAGCACAATCTTCCTTTCTGGTTCTACTATCAGGGCTACAAACTGTATAAGTGCACTCCTGTTGAAGATTTTATTTTCCCCATGGTTCGTTGCTTTATGTATGCGGCTGTTCTCTATGGTGCAAAAGGTCTTCAGAATTATGCAACCGGCGAAAAAGGCAACCGCTTCCTGAATCCCGATGGCTCCAAGGGTGATTTTTACGAGGATCAGAAAAAGATTAACTTTGAAATTAAGGCTCTTGGCAACACACTTATGGCACTCACTTCAAAGCTCATATACCATTCTTCCGATTTGTTGCCCGATAGTCCCTTTACCGAAAAATATTTTGATAAAATAGACGACAGCTCAATCTTTGGTGGCACACTTCCCAAGCGTACATCCGTTGGTGAGCTTGAAGATGCCTATGGCAACAGATATGCTGTTATCCTTAACCGTGATTTTGAAAAAACCTTGAGTGCAAATCTGGGAATGAAAGATAATTTCCGTGTGTATGAGGTTAGCCGTAAAGACGGCAAACAGAGAGTCATTCACGAAAATGTGACATCTCTCCCTGTTGAGCTTGCACCCGGTGATGCAGTTGTGCTCAGAATTCAGAAAGCAGACGAAGAAGCATTCACTGTTGAATATCAGCTGGCAGAATAATATGTTTTTTATTGGAAGGTGTTTTTTTGAAGCATAACACAGTAGGAATAGTTTGTGAATACAATCCATTTCATTATGGTCATCAATACCACATTGCTCAGGCAAAAAAACTGACCGGAGCAAGCCGAACTGTATGCGTAATGAGCGGAAGCTTTGTGCAAAGGGGAGAGCCTGCAATTTGCGACAAATGGCAAAGAGCCAAAAGTGCAATTGACGGCGGTGCCGACCTTGTGATAGAGTTGCCGGCATACTATGCTCTCCAGTCGGCCGACAATTTTGCGTTTGGTGCAGTGAGCCTTCTTGATGGCACAGGCATAGTTGATTCCATATGCTTTGGAGCCGAGACTGACGATATATCATTGCTCAAAAAAGCTTCAATGCTAAGGGAAACCCCTGTCTGGCAAAGCAAACTTGCCGGATGTCTGTCTGCCGGTGCGGGCTATCCATCTGCTTGCGAAACTGCTCTCAGATCAGTGATGCCGGATGCTCCCGACAATCTTTTTTTGCCAAACAATATTCTTGCTATGGGTTATATTTATGCTTTATCACAGCTCAATTCTGCAATCGAGCCTTTTTGTCTGAAACGTAACAACGACTATCATTCCGACCAATCATCAGACGGTTTCAAAAGTGCAACTGCAATCAGAGATATGATAAAATCCGGCAAAGATTATTCTTCTTGGGCACCTCTCTTGCCTGAGTCTGCATCAATTTGTTCGCTTTCCAATGCCGACAGCTTTATTCTCGGTTTCTTCAGAAGAGCAACCCCATTTGATTTGGCCGATGTTAAAGGCTATGAAGACGGTCTTGCCAATCTGGTTATAAACTCAGCAAAAAAGGCCTGCACATCAGAGGAGCTTTTTGAAATGTGCACAAGCAAACGCTACACTCTTCACCGCATAAAGCGTTTTTGTGCCTGTGCAATTCTTGGCATACGTGGCAACCACACTCCCGACTACCTCAGGATTCTTGCTGCCAATTCAAAAGGCACTGCAATGATTAAAGAAATAAAAGAGGCCTCACGTCTTGTTCCGGTTGTTAAGACGGCAAATTATTCGGGCAGTGCAATGTTTGATATGGACGTTGCCGCCACCGATTTTGCATCGCTTTGTCAAGGCGTGGTAAGCGAAAGATACGCCGGAAAAGATTATACCAAATCTCCGGTTATTGTTGGTTGACTTCAATATTAACAGGTCATAAAAACTCCTCAATGTCTATATAATTTAGTGTGACAGGACTCGAACTAACAGTGAGAGCGACTAAGTGAATAAGACTTGAGGAGTTTTTTTATGTGGCAGGAATATAAATTTGAAAATATACCCGGGCTTGAGCTAAAATATAAATCTGACGCCGAAAATTTCTGTGTTGTTTGCAGCTGTGAATCCAAAAGCCTTGCCGGAGCCTCAATATTTGTTTGCTCAGGGGATGCATCTCTTAATCTGGGCAGTCTTTCAAAAAATGAAATAGGCTGTGGTTTAAGCAAAACCTACCCGCTGGCATATGTTCTCTCTTCCGGAATTGATGTTGCAAACATTTCTTGCTTTTTTGTTGAAGAAAATTTGAAAGAAAAACCTCTGCCAATGTCTACGGAGGATGACGACCCAAGTGTTGTAAGGGCACGTGAGCTTTTGAATTCTTTTAAAAATTTTCCGACAACTCCTTTGGAGTGTCAAAATCATATTGATTATGTAAAAAAAACACTCAATAACTATCAAAAGTCAAATTTGAATATTATGGCAGGTTTTGAGTTCTATAAAATAGACGATATTAAAGAAAGCTTTTCTTTGTCGTCGGTGTCTCACATATCACATACCGCAGGCTTCATGCAGTGTTTTGCGGCGTCAGGCTGTTGGTTTTTTGGTGTTTGTGACAGCAAAGACCTTTTTGCAATTTGCATCGAAGCTTATGAATCTTGCTCAAACCCTATGGCAAATGCAATGGATTGTGTGTCGGTTATACAAAACGGCAACAGCGTATATTGCATTGTTGGCATTGAGCTTTGCGACGACGGTCAGTATTTTTGCAAATTAATTGAATAAATATTGCGAAAAATTTTGTTTTGTGATATAATGACTTTATATCGACAGAAAATCAGTGTCATCTAAAATGTACAATCGATATGTACAATGTAGGGTTCGGCGGTTTCCGACGAACCGCATTCGGCACATCCTAAAGGCTGTGCCCTACAATGAATGGCATATTGACTACAATCTTAGCCATAAAAGTAATTTACAAGAGGTGCACAAATGAGAGTATTAAATACCAATCTTAATTCAACAAAAAAATACAGTCGCTTTTGCCTGCCGGGTTTTCGCTCCGGCTCTTTGTTCAAACGCATTGTGGCTCTTTTTTACTATTTTTTCGTGCTCATTTTTATGTGTGTTCTCACCGTAACTTATTGTAAGGGCACTTTTTCCGGTGCAGGTGATGTGTTCACACTCATATTAACAGAGCTAATCATTCTTGCCATATTCCTCACTCCCGTGATTGCAATAGGCTATTCCGACCATTTCGACTGGCACGGTATCAAGCTCTTTCTGATAATAATGGTGCCTTGGTGTGTGCTTTTCACTTTGGGCAATTGGGTTGGCACTTTCTTTTCAATGTCTTATATTGAAAGTGTAAACCCGTCGGAGATGCAAATTCAGGAAGTGGAAATCGAAGAAGAAGCAGCGTCTGATGGTGGAATTGCCATAGAACAGGGCATTGTTGAAGAGGCTTTGCAAAATGAAGCATCTGTCGATTCATCAGCTTCATAAAAAAATCAGAAAAAACACTTGCAAAATTGATTTTTTTCTGATATAATTGCAATACATCAATAATAATAAAGACATTGATGGGGAATAGTAAGCGAATTGCTCGGTATCCAGAGAGTCGTTGGTTGCTGCAAAACGATTACCGATTTTTGCCGAACTCGCCCCGGAGTCGCCTCGCTGAACGCTGAGAGTCATTAGGTGAGGACGGAACCCAACCGTAAATTAAGGGAGGATATAAGGCCGTGATTTATGTTTTCGGTCCGTATCTGCAGAGTGCGTGCCTCGGGCACGAATTAGAGTGGTACCGCGTGAGCTATAGCTCTCGTCTCTAAAAAAAGAGACGGGAGCTTTTTTGTTTTGCTCCCGAAAATTAAAGGAGATGAAACGTTATGAAAAACACATCAAAATATTCCAGAGGCTATTTTCTTCCGCCTCAAAAATGTAATTCATGGGTAGAAAAGGACTATATTGACCGTGCGCCAATATGGTGCAGTGTTGACCTTCGTGACGGCAATCAGGCTCTTGTTGTGCCAATGACTCTTGATGAAAAAATAGAATATTTTAATTTTCTTGTAAAAATCGGGTTCAAAGAAATCGAGGTTGGTTTTCCGGCTGCATCTCAGACGGAATATGAATTTTTGCGCGCTCTCATAGAGGGCAATCTCATTCCGGACGATGTTACTGTTCAGGTTCTCACTCAGTCGAGAGAACACATCATCAAAAAAACCTTTGAGGCACTATACGGGGTCAAAAATGCAATTGTTCATTTTTACAATTCGGTATCGGTTGCTCAGCGGGAACAGGTTTTTGCCAAAAGCAAAAGCGAAATCAAAAGGCTTGCCATAAGCGGTGCAAAGCTTGTTAAAAAATATGCTGAGCAGGCAGAAGGCAATTTCCGTTTTGAATATAGTCCCGAAAGCTTCACCGGAGCAGAACCGGAATATTCTCTCGAGGTTTGTAATGCCGTGATAGATGTTCTAAAGCCAACCCCCGAAAGTAAGGTAATTATCAACCTTCCCGTAACGGTTGAAATGTCGCTTCCTCACGTCTATGCGTCTCAGGTTGAGTATATGTCGAAAAATCTTAATAGCCGTGAAAATGTGATTCTTTCCCTTCATCCTCACAATGACCGTGGCTGTGGTGTTGCAGATGCAGAGCTTGGTCTCCTTGCAGGAGCCGATCGTATTGAGGGCACGCTTTTTGGCAACGGAGAGCGCACCGGAAATGTGGACATTGTGACCTTGGCAATGAATATGTTCTCCCATGGCGTTGACCCTTGTCTCGATTTTTCCGATATGCCGTCTGCTATTGAAATTTTTGAACGTGTAACCGATATGAAGATTATGCCACGTCAGCCATATTGCGGATCTCTTGTTTTTGCGGCATTTTCCGGATCTCATCAGGATGCAATTGCAAAAGGAATGCGTTATCGTGTCAACAACAACGTCAGCACTTGGTCAGTTCCTTATCTTCCGATTGATCCCCACGACATTGGCAGGCAGTATGAAAGTGATGTTATCCGCATAAACAGTCAGTCCGGCAAGGGTGGCATAGGCTATATTCTCCAAACCAAATATGGCTATGTTTTGCCATCTCGTATGAGAGAAAGCTTTGGCTATGAAGTAAAAGATATTTCCGACAAAAATCACAAGGAACTCAAACCTGAGGAGATATATTCAATCTTCACCAAAAACCACCTCAACATTGCCACACCTCTTGCATTCGACAGTGTACATTATGTTCAGTCTTCGCGTATTGAAGCAGAGGTGACTGTGTATAACAAAGGCAAAAAAGAGGTGTACACAGCATCCGGTAACGGACGTCTCGACTCAGTTGTCAATGCACTCAGAGACGAGTTTATGAAAGGATACCAACTCGAGGTGTATGAAGAACACTCTCTCGAAACCGGTTCAACCTCAAAGGCAGCAGCCTACATTGGTCTTGTTGGGGAAGATGGTAAGTTTTGCTGGGGAGCAGGCACCGATGAGGATATTATTAACGCATCGGTTAAAGCTCTTATCTGTGCAATCAACCGCATAAAATAACAAACAAAAAATTCTCAAGAGGCCGCCTCATTAACATGGCGGTCTCTTTTTATATACCAAATTCTAATACAAATAGTACAAAAACTAAGATTAGAGAGCAGTTTCTAATATAATGTGGACAATGCCGAAAAAAATCTTTATAATAAAATCAATAAAGAATACAGATATTAAATCCGACGCACAAGCCCGCAACAGAGTTTGCAATATTGTGAATTTTTTCATATACAGCCAAAATCTAAGAAAATAAACCACTTTCTACGGTTTTGACCATATTTTCTTGTTTTCGGAAAATAGAGCCATAATTTTATGGAAAACAGTGATTAAAAGCTGTATACTGATGGCGTCATAGCGAGTAGTTATTAAATCATTTTTCGATTGAGGTGAATCGTTATGAAACAACTTCAGATTTTCTATTCATATTATTTTGTACGCGAAAAACAGCTCACATCTCTTATTATGCTCAATGAAACAGAGCAGTCTAAGAAGATTGTGGAAAGCGTGTTTGATGAGCTTCAAAAAAACACATCCCGGCTTGATATTTTACTAAAAACAGCATTTTACGATATTTTCGGAACTGTGCTCAAAGTCGTGCACGAAATTATGAAGGACGTGTCGGAATATTTTGAAATTGCAAAACTGGCAGATGTTGCAATTGAAAAGTGCGATGTTGAGGCTGTTAAGGAGCTTTGCTTTGAGCTCATAACCATAACTCAAATCGGAATAACCAAAAAAGACCACGCCCCTGCCATAGAAAAAATAATAGAATATATTCTCGCTAACTATGACAATCCGTCTCTCACAGTGTCGGCAATTGCCGATAAATTCGGAATCCACCCAAACTATTTGTCTAACATATTCAAGGCACATAAGGGTGTGACAGTTATGAACTATGTGTCTGATGTGCGCATAAGCAAATCGAAAGATATGCTTGTGAGAACTCGGCTCACAGTTGAGCAAATAGCTCTTCAGGTTGGCTACACCAACGCCCACACCTTCACCAGAGCATTCAAAAAGCTTGAAAATATTACACCGACGAATTTTCGCAAACGTTTTGACGACTGGCACTCAAGAGAGATAAAGCAAGCACGTAAATTCAGGTAGAAATCAATCTGACAGGTCAAGAATAAGGAGGAACAAAAAATGGCACAGAAAAAAAGATACGTTCAGGTAGGCGTTGGCGGCAGAGCCAGATTCTACTATGAGGCAATTCCGGAAATGTTTTCGGAAACTGCAGAGCTCACAGGCTTTTGTGATATAAACAGAACCCGTATGGAGTATGCAGTAAAAAGATTAAAGGATAACTATAATTACCCCGCTCCAACTCTTTATGGCGCAGACGAATTTGAAAAAATGATTGAAGAGCAAAAGCCTGATTGCGT
>SVJL01000001.1 GCA_015068985.1 Oscillospiraceae bacterium | reverse complement strand
GGAACGGCCTCTTAGCTGATTGTCGATACGACGTGATTCATGGCGTTCTGTGCCGATGATGAAAAGACCGCCCGCCTTTATAACCTCGTCTCTTTCGGACTGAATTTGTTGTTTATATTGGTTGTATAGCTCATTATATTTTTGTCTTGCTTCCAAAATGATTTCGTCGTTTGTTTCGGAAAATCCGGTTGATTCAAGAATCACTTCAGGCTCATAGCCAAGACGCTCCATTTCTTTTTTTGCAAGAAACTCAGCATTGCCGCCAAGCATAATGTCGGTGCCGCGGCCCGCCATATTGGTTGCAATTGTAACTGCACCCTTTTTACCTGCCTGAG
The DNA here is from genome assembly GCA_015068985.1 of Oscillospiraceae bacterium. Taxonomy (GTDB): domain Bacteria; phylum Bacillota; class Clostridia; order UMGS1810; family UMGS1810; genus RGIG1828. Next base: position 86,981 of record SVJL01000001.1, on the reverse strand, counting down.
CAATAATTTCGGCTTCTTTTTCGTGATATTTGGCGTTGAGCACCTCGTGCTTGATGCCGTTTCGGGAAAGGATTTTGCTAAGAAGCTCCGACTTTTCAATTGTTACTGTGCCAACAAGCACAGGCTGACCCTTTTGGTGACATTCAATAATCTGACGAACAACGGCAGCAAATTTGGCAGGCTCCGACTTATATACACTGTCTGCATGATCCTTACGAATCATGGGCTCATTTGTGGGAATAACAACAACATCGAGCTTATATATTGATTTGAACTCTTCCTGCTCGGTTTCGGCAGTACCAGTCATACCCGAAAGTTTTGTATATAAGCGGAAGAAGTTCTGGAATGTGATTGTGGCAAGAGTTTTGCTTTCTCTTGCAATTTCAACCCCTTCTTTTGCCTCAATTGCCTGATGGAGACCATCGTTATATCTTCTGCCATGCATAAGACGGCCCGTAAATTCATCAACAATAATAACCTCGCCGTCTTTTACAACGTAGTCAATATCCCTGTGCATAACACCGTGGGCACGTATTGCCTGATTGATATGGTGCAAAAGAGTTATGTTTTCGGGGTCGGAAAGATTCTCAACATTAAACGCATTTTCGGCTTTTTTAATGCCATTAGCCGTTAGCGTTGCAGTGTTGGCTTTTTCGTCAACAACATAGTCTGCATCAACGTCATCGTCTGTCTGCTTGTCGTCACTTTCAACAACCTTAAGAGCCTTCAGGGAACGTGCAAATCGGTCGGCAACAGAATACAAATCTGTAGATTTTTCTCCCATACCTGAAATGATTAAAGGAGTTCTTGCTTCATCAATGAGAATAGAGTCGACTTCGTCCACAACAACAAAGTTATGTCCCTTACACTGAACAACATCTTTTTTGTAGATTGCCATGTTGTCACGAAGATAGTCGAAGCCAAATTCGTTGTTGGTTCCGTAGGTTATGTCGCAGCTATATGCCTCAAGACGCTCTGCCGGAGATTTTTCGTGAATGATGAGGCCGACAGTAAGGCCAAGAAAACGGTATATTTTGCCCATCAGCTCACTGTCACGTTTTGCAAGATAATCATTTACCGTTACAACGTGAACGCCCTTGCCCTCTAACGCATTAAGATAACAAGGAAGTGTTGCCACAAGGGTTTTGCCTTCACCGGTTTTCATTTCGGCAATTCTTCCCTGATGAAGAACAATTCCGCCGATTAACTGAACATCAAAATGACGCATACCCAAAACTCGCCACGATGCTTCCCTCACAACAGCAAATGCCTCAGGGAGAATGTCATTAAGTGTTTCTCCATTTTTGAGACGTGCTTTAAATTCATCGGTTTTGGCTTTCAGCTCTTTGTCACTGAGTAATTTTATGCTGGGTTCAAGCTCATTTATTTTCTTGACGAGAGGCATAATGCGCTTTATTTCCCGAGAAGAATATGTTCCAAATATTTTTTCTATAAGTTTCAATATATTCACCTCTTGGTTCATATTTATATACACAAAATACAACATTATATATTATAACAACAAATTAATGTAATAACAATAGTTTTTTTCAAAAATTTTCAAATTTGTAACAATTAAGTCTCAAAAATATTTATTCCGTTGACAAGCCATCAAAATGAATGTATAATTTTTAAGAATACAATTGATGGAGGAAAGAATATGATTGGCATAATTGGTGCAATGGAAATTGAAACAAGAGGAATCAAAAGTCTTATGACAGATACAGAATCAAAAACTGTTGCCTCTATAGAATTTGTTGCAGGAAAAATTCACGGAAAAGATGTTGTTTGTGCTATGTGCAACCCCGGAAAGGTTAATGCTGCGCTTTGTGCTCAGGCTATGATTCTTGAATACAAACCCGATATTATTATCAACTCAGGAGTTGCAGGCTCCCTGACGCCCCAGCTCGACGTTCTTGGAATAGCAATTGGTTCTTCTTGCGTTCAGCACGATTTTGACCTTTCTCCCCTCGGTTCACCCGTTGGTATGGTTGATGGAGTTGACACAATATATTTTGATTGCGACAAAAAGGCAATTGACATATTAGAATCCATTTGCAAAGGCAACAATGTTAAAACAGGCATCATCGCAACGGGAGATGTGTTTGTGAGCGGAGAAGATGCAAAGACCAAAATCAGAAACACTTTTGATGCAATAGCTTGCGAAATGGAGGGCGGAGCTATTGCACACGTTTGTATGGTGAACAATGTTAAATTTGCCGCATTAAGAACCATATCAGATGGAGCAAATGAGATGGATTTTGAAACATTCAAGTTTAAAGCATCCGAAATGTCGATAGACATTATGAATGAGTTTATAGAAAAATATTAAAGGGCTGTCTCTTTAAACAAATAATTTGCATAATTAAAAATGTAGGGGTGCATCGACCCCTACATTTTTAATTTCTTGTGCATTATAAATGTTTAGCCATTGGAGCATTATTCGAACTCCGATTTTATGATACAAAAATTGCCCTTATCTTCACCAAAATGCTCGATAATCCGTCAGGATTACCTGCGCTTTTGGCTTGATAATAACAATTTTTGATAATCTTAAAATTCTACGACCTAAAAGTTTAGCATTTTTGAGAAATTTTAGGCGCGGAGAACGAAGGAAGGCTGACGCCTTTCGAGGACGACAAGCCTAAAAGAACCGAAAATGCTAGCTTTTAGGCGGGTTCGGATAATACTCCAATGGCTAAATATACAGCCCTTAATTTTTATAATGACAAAACAAAACCATCTTTGGCAACAAAAGCACCATCACCAAAAAGATTTGATGCCAAAAGTTCACTTTGTCTGCGACTGCCAAGCACTTCACGGCCATTATGGGTTAAAACAAGCTTTTCGGCATTTTTTTGCTTTGCATATTCACATACCTCGCGAAGCGAAACGTGAGCAGTTTCACAAACAAGAAGATTGCAGCCATCCCCTATTGCCTGATCAAGATCTGACACCGACGCTATATCGCCCGAATACACAACCGTCTTGTTTTCACAATTGATTCTGAAAGCAAAGCTAAGTTCATTTTGCATATGTTTAGTTACAAAAGAATCGACCTTCATTGAAAAATCGATGTAGAAACTGCCTTTTGAATACTCCACACCCGACACATCGAACAAAGTGTCGTATCCGCCCTCAGAATTTTTTAGAATAGTCATATATGCATCGAAGGTTGAAATTTTGGGTATATACACTGTTTTGGGACAAACAAAGCCTTTGTAATCAACATTGGAATGCAGCTTTCGCATATTCCACAAAAGATTGCCAAGACCACCAACGTGATCCATATGGGTATGTGAAATAAACACCGCTTTTGTTTTTAATAGATTAAGTCCTGAAAAGTGAGCAGCTCTGGCACAGCCGTCTCCTGCATCAAAAAAATATACATTTCCGCCGGTTTCAATTGCCATGCTCTGATGATTAACACCCTTTATCGGCTCCGTGCCTGCTCCTGTTCCTAAAAAATATATGTTCATTATATCATTAACCTTCCGTATTTGTTATATTTTTTTAAGTATAACACAAAACTTACATCGAGTCAATGCAATCGCATATGTATTCGCAATTTATAACCTTTTCTGCAAGCATACTCTTGTTGAAATAATAATGATTAGCAGCCTCATATCCAAATAAACTACTCTTTTGCATAAGATCATACATTAAAAGAGCGTTCTGTTTTTCTTCTTTTGCAATCCATGCAAGATAGGCTTTGTTGTCGCTATCACGCTTATCAACAAATTCCGACTGCAGATATGACGAATAAAAGAGTGCATATCCGCCCCACGCAGCCTGCTTAAAAGCACAATCAGGCATAGAGTTGATTTCATCAAGACCTTTTCGCCAGCCATCGCTTAGTTTTTTGAATTGATTGATATATACATCTCTTGGATATATAGACCTCCACCGATCAATATCATCATAGGCATAACAAGTCATTGTCGAGTTAAATCCACTTGGTTTTGCATACAATAGGTTGGACGGACCGCCGTTTTGAGGCCCTTCATACAAGCAGAATATATCAAATGGAAACTCGCGGAAAGCATCAGAAAATAGCTTGGTTGATTTTCGAACATTTTCTGCATACTCACCAAACTCTTCTTTTAGGAGAGCTATGTATTTTTCTTCGCTCGGTTCTTCCAGACACGCCGAAGCAATTTTAAGATTAACAGACGGATAACCACCGAGAGTCCAACTCAGCATAAGATGCTCAACACCCGATCGTCTGAGCCCAATCATATGCTCACGTATGAGGTCAAAAACAGGCAAAAACGGAACAGTGCTGCACTCCCAAGTGACATTAACTTGTACCTTTGCACTAATTTCATGGCCTTTTGATTTCGCATAATCCCATATGAATTCTGCCAGTGCCCCCGGACCGGGAATAGACATACTGTAATCTGATACCCAACCTTTAACACCGCCGATTGTAAATTCCTTTTGAACTTCGCTGTTACATTGAATAACAACCTCTTTCGGAATACGGTCGATACAGTCTTTAATTTCCGACTTTGTCATATAGTCATTCCAAGCCCATGCCCAAGCAATTGTTCGAATATTCGGATTTACCTTTCGCGATTCTTCCGAAATGGCACATATCACCTGTGCAATAAGCTTTGAAATCGGAACATCCTTGCACCTTGCACACACCGATGCTTCCTCCCGTGATTTGCAATGGGTAAGATTTTCTGAGCAAGTGATGGCAAGAAAACCGCCAATTCCGGGCACAGCTTCGCAAAGAGTGCGGATTGAATCACGCAGATATTTCATTACCGCTTCATTTGAAGTGCACATAGCGGCATACATATTTTGGGTTGCACCTTTTAAATCGGGATGCTTATCGAAAAAATCCAATGGCATAGATCTCGGCTCATTGAGATACAAATATACCTTTATGCCGTAACGCTCTGCCTTTCCGACAATTTCGCCAAGTCTTTTCAGTCTAGTCTGCCAGCCCTCGGAACAGCTTTCATCAAAAGGAAAAGGTGTTACCTGATAGAGGACTATCGGGATCCAGATTGAATTTATCCCTGCCGAGCGATACATTTGGAGAAGCTTATCAGGATAAGAAACCGAAATGTCATTATCCAGAACTCCGGCATACAATCCGCAATAGGAATATATCATTCTTATGTCGTCGGATAGGCAGAATTTCCCTTTAAACGTGCTGTCGTCAAAAAAATCAAAGGGTTTTGCACCTTCAAACATACCGGAAAAATATTTTTTTGTTATGGTTTTGATTTTTGAAAGTTTGAGCTTTTGTTCGCTGCTAAGCTTTTCAGGAAGCACCTGAGGACAGTATGGCTTAAAATCGCCAAGCTTATAGAATAAAAAATCATCCTCTTTAAGCACCATGGCAAGCTTTTCTTCACTCCAGTCAAGGAGCTTTAAAAGCTGATTGTAAGGCAGAATGTGCCACGCATTGCGAATGGTTGTAATATAACCAAGCTTTGACCATATGTCGGTATACCTCTGGCTTGCAAGCCCCATATCCTCTGCCGCTTTTTTGACCTCTGCGATATCAACACCTATTGCTTTTGCAATTCTTTCAGCATCTACTGTTTCCCAAAGTCTGAAAACTGCTGCGTGAAAACGACTCGGAAAATGCTCTAACTCCAAAAACTTATCATTTCTGACAGGAGGTAATTTTTTGTACTCCATCGCAAGGCTACCTTTCTTCAAAAATAATTGAACTCATTGAAACCGGCTTGTAACCATTTCTATGACACCAGTCAACAGCAGCAAACACACGTTCTTTATAGTCAGGTTCGTAATTGAAATAATCCTCATAAAAATACTGTTCGTGTATTAAAAGGTAATGGAAACAATGGTTCTTTTCACTGCTGATTTTCTCCATATAATCATCAATCTTATCTAAGCTGACTTGGTCAATTACAATATCATCTTTAACAAAAATAATATCCTCTTTGTTGTCTACCCAAAAATCCCTCGATGCTGCATGGGTAGTTTGTTCTTTATTCAGATAATAAGAAACATAAGGGTTTCCATCATCGTCAAATATAAAATATCCGTCTATACATTTGAAACCAAGATTCCTGAAAGCTCTTGTTGCCCACAAATTTGAATCTCCAAAATGCTGAGAAGTAACATGGTCCATAACTTCTTTTCCGGCAAAACGCAATATTTCCCTCTCAACGTCTCTTCCTTCTTTCATAACAAGTTCGTATGAAGCAAATTTATATGGACTTTCGGGATTATCTGCTCGAGCGTGAAATGTAAATTTGAGCCAATCACTGTTTGCCCGAAACTCATCTTTGTATTTATCGGGAAACATTGAAAGATTAAACTTTTTGTCGTCTGTTTCGTAATATATGTGCATATGAACAAAGGTATTGTATTTTTGATGAAGTTCATAAAACAGCTTTAAATATGGGTCATCAAAAATTGATGTGTATTCCTCCCTATGCTCATATATGTTTTGGAAGCAACGGATAACATCATCAACTCCCATACGATATGTTTTATATCCATTTTTAAACCAATAAACATAAATTGTTTCCATTTCCATTGATTCAGAATCAACAGCTTCTATGGCATTTCGATATCCATCAAGATATATGTCGGCAGTATATATTCCATCTTTCTCGATAGCAGATACCCCGTTTATAGTAATTTTACGGCCATTGGGTGCAGATACAGAAACCATTACTACAATTCCGTTTTCATGCGGCTTACCATCTGCAATCGAAAATAAAACATCTCCATCAATCGGTGCAATAAAATTCATAATTTTTCCCTCTTTCATTTTATTGATTTATTTTATATTCTTTTACTCAAATGAGTTTCTGAACTGTCCGGGAGTTATGCCCTCGTGTTTTTTAAACACACGTATAAAGTTTCTCGAAGTACCGAAACCGCTTCTTTCAGCAATACTCTCTACAGAAAGAACCGAATCTTCTTTGAGAAATACTTTTGCTTGTTCAATTCTCCGCTTGTTGATGGCATCAATCATCTTTTCGCCTGTAATATTACTGTATTGCTTCGACAATTGCTTGGCATCAACGCCAAAAAATTCACCCACAGATGATATACTTAAATTAATATCTTTATAGTTTTCATTAATATATTCTTTGATTCTTTCTATAACCTCAATACAACTGCTTCTTCGTTTGAACTCCGCCGGAGATTCGCCCTCTTTCTTTTTAAAAACGCTGCTAAAATAATATATGTCCGAAAAACCTGCAAGCTCCGACACTTTAGTTACCGACACTCCATCGCACAACAGTTGTTTTGCTTTTGTTATTCTTACATTGAGCAAATAATCTATGGGCGACTCCCCTATAAGCTCTCTGAACACAGCCGAAAAATGCGAACTGCTCATACCAGCCTCGCTTGCAAGTTCGTCAAGAGTAAGCTTTTCTTCAAAATGCTCTAAAATATATTTGACAGCTTTATTTACCTTTATTCTGTTGCTATAATCAACCGTTCGGTTTTCATTATACAGCTCGATTAATTCCAAAATTTCTATCATTGTTTCTTTAAGTTTAAACTTTTGCATATCTTCCCCTGATAGAAATTGTCTGCACAATCGTTCAAACAAGCTTACGAACATATATCTTTTAACTTCGGTAATTTTTTTTACAAACGGAAAATCGAATTGAGCCTCTTTGATTTTTAGTTCATCATTTTCGATGTAAGGATATGCAGCTGCAAAATTGACTGTATACATTTTTAGTGGATTATTTTTGTCTGTGGTCATTTTTTTAACTTCACCAATAGGAAAATAAACCAGATCACCTTCACCAACAACAATTTTTTCTTTCCCGTTAAAAAATTCACCCTTACCCTCATATACAAATATGAGATTATGGTACGCACTCTTGACCTCATCAATTATCCAGTTGTTGTCAGTTATTCTGTTGTGAGCAAACGTCGTATAAATACACAAATCACGAAAACAGTTCTTTTTGAATTTCACAGTGTTCACCTCACGGTTTTAAATTTTTTTCATAATATATCACAAATTCATTATATGCTATGTTTATTGGTTTGTCAAGAAAAAATATAAAAACAAAAAGAAGCAGATGCCAAGGTTATGCTTTTACCTCAACATCTGCTTTTAAAATCATAATGTTATATGAACCTTATAATTCAGGCAGTTCCCATATACTTTGCATGATAATACATGGTCCGTCTGCTTTTTCTTTTTGATAGTATACCGTCAGCAAAGATCCATCAGATCTTTCTATGGTGCATGGATAGCCCAAATCATTCACAGGGCCGTCATCTCTTAGATAATATCCCATATCCCAAGTTTCCCCTGCATCTTTACTGAACATAACCTGCTCACCTAATGTGCCAAGACGTGATGAACACGACGAAATAAGCACACCACTGCTATGAAGACACAAATGAGACGGTGCGCCGTGCTCCAAGCCCACAGGATAAGGCTTTGTAAATGTTTTACCATTATCGTACGATTCGCACTGATAGATTGTGTCGGTCCAAAGTATGCTTCCGTCTTCTAAGGTTTTTGTGCCGCCAAGACGGATGTGAACGATAATCTTACCGTCAGGCATCATTATTGCATATGGTTCAACATTCTTCCAGATTTCGTAGTCCTCTCTTTCAATCTGTTCAATGGTTGAAAGATATTCAAATTCATCATTCTCATTTAGCTTCCAGCACTGGATACGAGAACCCTCACATTCTTTGGCAAAATATCTGCCTATGTATAAAAGTCCGCCATCAATTGTGGGACAAGGGCCGTGAGGAGCGTTTACGGGAGCAATTTTAACCTCACCAAATGTATATCCGCCATCATCGCTTATTCTGTAGGTCGAACCAAGATATTTTCTCTCCATTTCTTCATCTACGCAATTTAGATACTCCTCAATAAGCTTTTTATACTTATAATCGGGTTTGTTGGCAACTTCTTTTCTTTGGAACTCTACCGTGTTGTTAAAGGAGGTAACAATAACTCTTCCGTTACCAAACACGGCAATTCCGCCATCACGGTCATCAAGGGGCGTGTCTATCAAAGCAGACGGTGCACTCCATGTTTTTCCCTCATCACGGCTATAACAAATAATCATTTTGCCAAATGGACACACATGACCGAGTCTGTGTCCTGAAGCTACCATTGCCAGAGTGCCATCGGGCAATTTAGCAACAGACGGCCAGCCAAAATAGTTAAAAACATTATCATTACACGATGCCACAATACTATCTTGCGTTTTAATTTTTTTAATCATATTATCCTCCAATAATTCAAATCATTTCAATATAATTTGAAAAAGTGTGTGAATCATCCGTTTATTATTGTTCTGAAAAGCTCGTACGCAAAAAGCCAGTGCATATCTTCGGTTGGATGATTTATGTTGTTTATCAGAAGTGATGTAACATCAACACCGTTTTTATACATCTTGTCCCATAAGTCATAGCAATCGCAAACAGCAATGTTTCTCTTTGCACATTCTGCCTTTGCAGCGTCATAATACCTTTTTAAAAGTCCACTGTTTTGTATTTGAGCAGTTCTCTCCTCACCGTCACACAGCGATGGAATGTAGGTCGCGTAATCCTTGTCATATTTCACATAGGTGTTCATATAGTTCTGAGTCATAAAAATAACTTCGGCACCGCTTTCTAAGCACATATCAAACATTTTGCCCAGATTGCTTGCGTAGAGTTCGATGCCGGCTTCTCCCCCATGACAGTCGTTGAGACCATAGCTTACGGTTACAAGGTCGGGAGAAAAATTCAACACATCTCTTTGAAGTCTTTCAAGACCATAGCTTGTTGAATCTCCGTTTATGCCTGCATTAATCATATTAAGTTGTGCATCGGGACATATTGTCTGAAGTATTTTTTGCAGCTTTGCCTGATACGACGAGCGTGGTTTTGTAACCGCCTTAAATTCATCATTACCTACGGGTAATAACTCAAAACACCCTTGTGTTACACTGTCGCCTATGCTTGCAAGTGTTGCAGGAGGGTTACCTAAAAGGTCTTTGTTTCTTTTAGTAAGTTTTTCTAAAAATTTATACATTTTTTATACCTCAAAATCGTATTAATTACAACAAAATATTATAATAATATATGGGCATTGCACTCCAACCATGACATAAGCTACCGGCATTTATATCGTCTGCACCGAGCTCTGTTTCCCAAAATGATGTAGCACCTGCATCGAGCATACGTTTATATCTGATATCAATATCAGACAAGATAAAATCTTTGTATTTTTCTTTATCAACCGCCAGAAGAGCATCATATTTAAAGCATCTCATACTCAAGGTACATTCAATCATATCGTTTTCTGATGCAAGTTTTTCAGCAATTTCTTTTGCAACATCACCCTTTGCAACACCGCAGAGAATGGCAAATGCATTTACAAGCTCGCTGTATTCTTCCTTGCCCTCACGGATTACAAAAAGACCTTTATCTTTGTTATAAAATTTTTCAAATGTGTTTTTATCTATTTCCTCTTTCAAAGGCATATAATCAGCCTTTTCGCCTATCATATCACACATTTTCTGCATAAATTCCAGTGCCATAGAAAGCAGACAATTGAGAGGAGCTTCAAATGTGGGCTCTTCGTAAAACTTTATTGCTGTTTCAGTTTCGTCGGCACATTTCAGTTCTTTTTTCCATTCATAAAAGTTCCAATATTCTTTTCCTTTAAAAGTTTGAACAAGACCATCCTTCATATTGTTCAGAAATGTGTTGAGTGCAAGCTTGATTCTCGGCATAACCTCTTTGATAAGAGCTAAGTCTTTTGAATACACGGCATATTCATAAAGCTGCCTGTAATAGTGAAGAACAAACGAAGGAATGCATAATTCGCCATTTTCGGGAGCAACAGTAGGAAACAAATTGTCATCTCTAAAATTGTCTTTGCTTATTAAAAGAAGTGACGCTCTCGGCATTTCAAATTCATTAAAAGCATAGTATCCGGCTAACATCTGGTTACGCGAATCCATTGTGTATAGAGCTTGTTCTCTCGACGGGCAATCCTCGTAATGGTCGTGAATACAAAGCTCCAATGTCCTCATACAAACGTCATATATTTTGTTTCTGAGTTCACTGCCAAAATCCTTTTTAACTTTATTCAAAGGATATACACACGGCAACAAGCCAATATATTCAACATTAAGTTCTTCGTCCGATGTAATTTCAAGATATCTGGCTCCAATGCGACGCAGATAATTTGAAAATTCAGTAACACCTTCTTTTAGTGTGATTTCATAACTGAAATCACGGTATTCCATAAATCTTCTAACTCCTCCGTCAGCAATATGATCGCCAAAAGCAATGTTAATACGCTGTTTTTTTGGTGATACAATTTTGAATTGGAGATAGCCAACCTCCTCTTTGCCTAAGTCAAACAAATATGAATTATCCTGTTTGATTAAATCCGCATTTGTGAAACCACGAATTTCAAGTCGCTTAACAGGTCTGGGAAGCGGAATCATACCTTCGCTTGCAACACTCTCGGAAAAGCCGTCAAGTTCCCCTGTTTTCCAATCGTCTTCATTATTTGCATCATAATGATACGAATAGCCGAGTTCTTCGTTAATCTTTTTGTCGAGTCCGTTTTCAAACGTGCGGCTCAAGCGTGAAAGTGTGTTTGTGTCTGATTCAAGAATCTTTTTGTTATCTAAATAAATTTCATACCACAGGCCTGCTCTTCCCGGATAATATGAAGCATTGCCCTCTCCCATATACCATACTTCAATTGCTATTGAGTTATTACCTTTAAAAAGATATTTTGTAATATCAATTTCATCATAAATTTTGTAATGAGGAAAATCGCTATATTGATTTGAACTTGCATATTCTCCGTTTATGTAAAGTGCATATTCCGAATCAACAGAAAGCTTTATATTCACACTTCCACCGGAATAATTAAACGGTATATAAAACTCACCATAGCTGTTTTTGATTTCACCGTCTTTTAACCAAATCCAATTTGCCATAATAACCTCCTGACAAACAATTATATATTCTTCATAGCTTCGTTAAAATCGTTATAAATGCCCGAAAAATGACGTCTGAGTGCCGATACATCGGCACCAATGTTAATGTATGAATAGCCCATTTTAACAAGCTCGGCAAGCTGTGATGCACCGCCAACAGTGCCTGCAAATTTGCCATGTTTTCTGGCTGCCTCGGCAACCTTTCGTCTTGCTTCAACAAGTTGAGGGTGGTCAAATTGACCGGGAGCACCTATGCCATGACTGAAATCTGCAGGGCCAAAGAACAACATATCTATGCCATCGAGTGCCGCAATTTCATCAAGTTCTGCCATGGGTTCGGGGTCTTCAATCTGCACACAAACAAATTTTCTTTCGTTGGACTGTTTTAAATAATCATCAAGTCCAACATAGCCAAATCCGCCGTCTGCATTTCCACCGTCAATGGGGCGTCTGCCTATGGGATGGAATTTTGTCATATACACCACATTTTTTGCATCTTCAAGACTCATAATGTGCGGAACCATAATGCCGGATGCATCAAGTTCCAGCGGTCTTATCATATTACTGTAACAGCCTCTCTGAACTCTTACCATAATGTCCATACCGTAAGCCTTGGTTGCAAGATTTTGTTTTTCAATTTCGGCAAAATCGTTACCAACGTGCTCCATATCTGTCCAGATGCAGTCAATGCCTGACAAACCTGCTATTTCGATAACTCTCGAATCTGCAATGTTAACTTTTGTTGAGAGAACAACCTCTCCTGCTCTCATTTTATCCAAAACTTTGCTTCGTCTGATTTCCATTGTATAACTCCTGCCTTTTATATCTGTTATTATTTTTTAATGGTTAAGCTGCGGTGTTAAAATTAATTTTAACACCGCAACAAATCTTATTCACACTGCATTATTGCAAGATATATAACCTTTGCTATTTCAGCTCTTGTAATATTTGATTTAGGATTAAATCTTCCCGAATCATCACCGTTTATAATTTCCATAGCTCTAAGTGAATAAACAGCATCTTTTGCATAATCTGAAATATCAGAATCATCCGCAAAGCTTGTCAAATTTGTAGCTTTTTTAAGCAATCCTTCTTTTTCGAGTATACGGGCAATCATAACGGTTGCATCCTGACGGGTTATGTTTGCTCCTGTACCAAAAGTTGTATCGTCCATACCATTTGAAATGCCGGATGAATACATGGCACAAACATAGGGATAGAACCAATCATTTACGTTAACATCCGTAAACGTCTCGTCGTTTCCATCAAGATTAAATCCCAAGGTCAGAAGCTTAGCGAGTTCTTCCCTTTTCAGCGGCGAGAAGGGTTCATACTTACTCTCTCCTTTACCGCTTATTATACCCTTTTTGTACAATGCGGTTATATAAGGTTCCGCCCATTTCACATCAGAAATATCTGTAAATACGGTATCAGTTGTAGCATCTGGCGAGGGCATTTGCACAGAATTCTGAACAGCGCCAACAAAAGGTATGATTGTTGACGATCCACCACCGCCTCCACCGCTTCCGGAAGATGGTTTTTTCATAACGGAAACATAAAAACTTTTTGCTAGTTCCTGACCGTCAATTGTTGCTTTAGCTTCAAGCAGAACCCTCTGGGTTGTCGCCTGCTGAGTAACAATAGCTCTGCCATCTCTTATTGCAATAACTTTGGTGTTGGCTGATGTCCATTCAATATCTGCACCACCACTTGTTACAGTAGGTAAATTAAAGTTTGAACTCACACTCTCAGGTATGGTAATATCATCAAGATTATTGATGCTCTGATCACCTATTTCATCATCATATGCTGCAAAATATGCAACCTGCGATACCGCTGACGGGAATATAACCTTTATGTATTTTACATACGCAGGTGACTGAAGTTCAACATAATTGAGCACTCCACTCTTGAGCGTTTTATTTACCGTCTGGTTTGTCCATTTAACGCCGTCATATGATGTTGAAATGTCGAAACCGGATATATCGCCACCGTTATACACTAATCCAAAAGCCGTAACAGACTTAGCAGTACCTCTGTCAACATAAAGCGTATTGCTCGATGCTACATCCCATACTGTGCTTATCTTATCATCAATAGCATTTGCCTGATTTGAGTCTGCCTCAAGCACAGTTTTGCCATAGAGCAAATTGTTTTTATCGTTTCTTATAACTGTAAATTCAAATTCACAGCTTGATAAAAGCTCACCTTTTTTTGCGTTGGCAATAAGTTTTACTGTTCTGTCTTTTTCAGCAGGTCTTGTGACTGTAACACTTTTATTATCGTTTATGGCAAGAATATTTGACGACTCACTAACCCAACTTAGTGTCACACCATCATACGCTGTTGTGGGCAAGTCAAAATCGTTGGTTATTATGTTTGAATCAAAAACAAGTTCTGCAAGAACACTGTCCAAAAATCCAACTGTTGTGTCGATTCTCATCACGTTAAGATTAAATGTTTTTGATACGCTATAGCCCGCAACAGTAACCTTTGCAGTCAGAGTAACAACTTCATCTTTGTCTTGTCTGGTCACAATGCCCGACTCAGAAATCACCTCGGTATTAGATGATGACCACAAAACCTCAGAACCATATTTTCCATCTTTGGAAAGATTCAGAGTGTAGCGAATCAGACTTTCTTTTTCATTTGCTCCTTTGATATCGTCAAAGGTCAACTCTTTAAGAGCCTCGGTTGCAACAGTTTCTTTTGGCAACATCACAAGACTTGGCACAACATCTGCCGATTGGTCTCCGGCATAGAATGTTATTTCATCATCGCTCTGTACAACAACCTTTAATTTGACACTGCCCTCAACTTCTGAAAGTGCACTGTGCAGACTGGTTGTATAGAGTGGTTCATTTGCTTTTGTATCAACAGTTTTTTCGTATATTGGTGTGGTTGAATCTTCAACATACACCTTTATTGCAACATCTTTGGCATCGGATGTTGGAGTGAGCTTCAAAAGACACACATCGCCCAATAAGCCACCGGTGAGATCAAATGTTGTATAAAGTGCATTATCTGCATATTCGCTTTGTGTAAGCGGTGCAGATACGGCATCAATTACCGTATTTTTTCTGTCGCTCAAAACTGTTATATCAAATTCTCTTGTGGCTGTTTTATTTTTATATGAAATATTTGCTGTTAATTTAACCTCTTTGTCGGCTGTACCATACAAACCGCGTACAACATGTCCTTCATCTGAAATACTTGTTTTCAAACTGGAAGACCACGAAATTTCAGCTCCATCTATTTGTTTTGGAAGAGTTAAGTTCTTTGTTACACTGTTTATGTTTTCAGACGATATTTTATCGAATGTAAGATTATCACGCACATCATCAACCAAGGTCTGAGCTCTGTCGTATAGCTCAATCACAAAATGCGGTGCAGGAGAATCTGTGTTGATTCCAACATATGTACCCAGTGCCGCAACAGATTCAGGCGTGCCTGCGACAGACGATTCAGGTCGTCTTGACGAACAAGCCATTGCAACAATCATATCGCCGGTATTTTTCTTTAAATGGTCAATTATGCTTGGTGCAATGTTGAGTGAGCGATAATCACCTGCATGGCCCATCTGAAGCTGAGTGTAGCTTGCGTTGTATTTATTATAAGAATAATCTACAAGTCCCATTTCTTCAGCATCGGCATAAATTAGAGTTTCGCCGTCCCAACCTTCGAGCTCCTGAGGAAGAACATAAAAATCTACCGGTTTGTCTGTAGAATCATAGGTGTCACTTATATTTGCATCACCAAGAGTGTACATAAATCTTACAGATTTAATATCATCAGGCTCAAATCCGTCAAGGGCATCGCTGAGGTCATATTTTGTAAACCACATTCTTGAGTTGGTCTGAGATGTTCTTCCGTCTATAATCAGGTATGTTTTTGACTGTACACTATCATTCTTTTCTCTTATGTGACCAACATCAATGAGTTCTACCTTTTTGGTTATAACAACCGGTTCTTTATCATTAACACCGAGGGGAAGAACGGTGAGCTCATAATCTTTTGAACCTTTAAAAGGATCGATCGAAAACTCTGCTGTAAGAGTAACATCAATGGGTTCTTCACCATAGGATGGTCTTTTAACGGCACCGTTGTATGGGTTAATGATTTCCGGCATATCGGAGCTCCACCATACAAGTGCATCACCGACTTTTCTCGGGAGATTAAGTGCTGAAACGATAGAATCTTCGGCTTCATTCTCCCCTTTTATATCGTCAAAAGTAAAATTATCGGCAATGTCTTTTACAAGGTTTTTGCCGTAGTATTTGACTTCCAAATACGGTTCTGATGTGCCTTTACCATTATACACACCCAGTGCTGCCCAAGCATTGGGGTCATCTCCGGTTTTATCTTTTGATGCGGCTCGTCTTGCACTGCAACCAATTGACACAACTGTATCGGATGAGTTTGTTTTAAGATGATTTATAATGTATGATTTTATATCATCTGTGGTTTTAGTTCCAACCTCTCCAAGCGGCTCAGAGAATATTGCGTTTGAGTAATCATACATATAATCAATAATACCCGCATCTTTAGCTGTGCTCCAAGACTGATTCTCCGACCAGTTTTCCATATTCTGCGGCAGGAGATAAATATCAACCTCTTTTTCTTTGCTTATGTTTCCGGCAGTGTCGTGATTTGTTTGCGCAAGTGTCGAAACAAACTTAACCGAAACAAGGTCATCAAAGCTTTCAAGACTCTCTGCAATATCTGCAAAATCAAATTTTGTTATCCACAATCTTGAGTTTGATTGTGAGCTTCTTCCATCAACAACCAATGATGTTTTTTGCTGTGCATCCGAAAGTTCACGAAGATGCGAAATTTCAGTCAATGGGATTTTTGTTGTGAGTAGTTCTTTATCAGGAATTTCGGCTTTAGACAAAATGGTCATCTGTGGCATAACAATTGCAACAGACATCACAAGTGCAAGTGTCATTTTTATTAATCTGTTTAATTTCAATTTCTTCACATCCTTTACGCACCGGTTATATCACGGTTAAAAATATCAAGCAGCCTTTTCATCACAACGGCACTTTGTGCTCTTGTTGCACTACCTCGAGGTGAAAATTCATTGTTTGTCATCCCCTGCATAAGTCCCATATCAACCATTTTTGAAACGGCATCATAGCTCCAAGCCGCAATATCCGCATAGTCTGCAAATTCAGATATATCTGCATTATCAGCTTCAATA
This sequence comes from Oscillospiraceae bacterium, assembly GCA_015068985.1. GTDB lineage: Bacteria > Bacillota > Clostridia > UMGS1810 > UMGS1810 > RGIG1828. Next base: position 69,839 of record SVJL01000001.1, on the reverse strand, counting down.
CCCTTGAATATGCAAGCTAAATTGAGCATCTGTGCCATTTCCTGTCTGGAAACAGGATTATCCGGTCTGAACGAATTATCCTCATAGCCGGCAACAAGACCTGACTTAAAGGCACTTGAAAGATATTTTGCGTACCAATCGTCAGCTTTTACGTCCGAAAACTCTCCGCTATACCCTGATTCTTCCAAGATGCCAAGAGTTCTTAACAGCATTACTACAAACTCTGCTCTCGAAACAGATCTGTCGGGTTCAAAACTATTGTCTTCAACGCCTTTTACAATACCAATTGATGACATCTGATTAATTTCTTCTTCTGCCCAGTGACCGATTGTATCTTTAAATGCGCTATTACCGTTATTATCGTCAGGACCGTCTGCAGGTGTGAGGTCTTGTGAAGGTGTTGAAGCAGGGAATCCCCATGCTCCACCGCCGCCTCCGCCTCCGCCACTGGTTGGCGAGCCGGGTTTGATTGTTCCGGAACCGGAGTCTTCCGGCAAAGTAGTTCCGTTTGTTGTTATATATCCGTCAGACAATGTAAATTCCACATCTTTGCCGTTAAAAATAACAGTATTAACATCTTCTTCACAATATACTTTTACAGCTGGAATAGTTTTTTCGGATGAATATAAATTAACTGTTTTACCTTCAAAAAGAACGCCAAAATCTGCCACACCGTCGCACGCAACGAGTATTTTTCCATCTTTTGTTAAGGAATCGGTTTTTGTGAGAGCAATTTTTAAAATGTTGCCATTTCCTTTAGCCTCAATATATGCCATCTCGCCGTCGGTACTGTAGTTCTTAAACGAACGTTTGGCAGGAACAGCTTCGTTTGATGAATAATAAACAGCACGATTGTTGTCTATTTCAATATCGAGAGCTGTAGCTGTAATCGGATCAACGTCAAGCGGTATACGGCTCACGCTAACATCTGTTTTTTTGCCGGTTTCGTCAGGATAAAGAACTGTGTCGAAGGTCTGATTACCTTTTTTGTTGTTGCTTTCAATTCTCAGATAATCAGACAAAGTTTCACCAACAACCAAAGACGGATTCTTATACATCTTATCGAGCTTTGCTTCAATCTTATCGGGATCGGCAGGAACAATCTGAATATTGGCAGAACCGGTAAAGTTTGTTGATGCGACCTTTGTTTTCTCATCAATTTTTATACCGCTAAACGCATCGGGATGCCATGCCTGAACATAGTTGTGACCAATACCATCGTTAGGTGCGGTTATCCAATCTGATACAATCCAGAATGAATTGTGTAGGAACAGTACCTTACGATTAACATCGAATCCCGTGTAGACATATGATGATCCCGTGTCGGCAAAATCGAACAATTTGTTGGTAGTGAGATTTAGCTTGCTGTATTCCGGATGGTTGGAAAGCATCTCTTTGTGCTGGCTTAAACCATCAATTTCAATTGTGTTGTGAGCAATTGTTCTTCTCATTGTGTCTATCATTTGCGTGCCGACACTATACGAGGATATGCCTGTATCAATAAGAAGCGGTGTGCCATATGCATATACATCGAGCGACATATCATCATAATGGCTGTGTGTTCCGCCAAAATCGACATTAATTGTGGCCGACATACCCTGCGGCGACCAATTGCTTCTCATAAAAGCAATCCTTTTTTCGGGATAAAGCTTTGATGTGTAATCAGGTTCTTCGCCTTTTTCGCCATTGGTTGCAAAAAATTCAAAGTTGCTATTTGGTCTAAATTTGTTAGATTCAGCAGCAAAGCTCCTTATGTCATTACGACCACCGTCGCCAAAAGGAGTTGTTTTGCCATAATTCATAGTCATATTGAAGTAATACTCGGCAAGTTTGTCATAATACTCGGCAAAAAACTTATAGTAGCTGTCGTCTTCGCCGTCAATTGAACCGATAAGCTCAATGTTTTCTTTTATTTCATCTAAAACACCGCTTATGTAGTTGGAACAACCTTCCGTGTAACTGCCGTCTGCATTAAGCATTACATCGCCATATAACTCATAAAGCCTGTCTTTTGCGTGTTTCCACCATCCATCCTGAGAAAGCTCAGGAAAATATGAACAAATTCTTATAAATCCTGTACGTACCGCACTGTTCCAGTTTGTTGTGGGCGATACAAGATCCTTTAAATCGTGTGCATGCTGATAGATGTATTTAAGCTCTGCCGTTATGAGCTCAGGTGTTGCATATTTGCTGTCGAGAGTACCAAAGAATACGTCTAATATATACTCCGAACGCCATCCGCTATCAAGCATTCGCGGATAATCACCATTCGCTTTTTGCTCATACATCGACATCACAAGCTCAAGTGCACCATAGGCATATTTTTCGTTATTTGTTGCTGCATAGCGACGAATTGCATATCGAGTTTCAACAAGTCTTGTTACAGCATGAATCCACTCAAATTCAACGCCCCATTTTTGTGTTGCTTCAGTTGGTTGACCACTTTCATACCAAATGTAGCCGGTATCTTTAAAGTTCATTATCTGCGGAAAGTGGTCGGACCATTTTAGTGTATTTTCATCAAAATTGTCTTCGTTCTGAGTTGATGCAAGAAAAAGCTTTTTGTTACCGTCTGTGCTTCGTGCATAAAATTTAAACTGAATTGAATCGACCGCGGTTGTGCTTCCGGTGTCGAAGCAAAAATAGCTTCTGGCAGTGCCTGAGCCAAAGGGCGTGGTGCTGTTGCCGGCTTCTTCTTTGACATATAGCACAGGCTCGCTGCCATAGTTTGTATCTTTATTGTCACCGGCACTGATATAAGTGTCGGCAAGGAGCGGGAAAGATTTTTTCTGACCGGAAATTACAACCTCCAAGCGTGCCTGATGCTCCGGATCCCCCTCTTTACTCATTATCTCTACAGATGATCCGTTCATATCTGAATCGATGAGAAGATAGGTTGATCTGAGTCTTGATACCTCTATGGTATATTCCTTCCATTCTTCTGAATCTATATTTACAACACCCCGCAGATCGTCCATCTGATAAAATCCGGTGATTTTTTCAGAAATAGCATCTGCATAAACATCATATTCCTCTTTTGCAGGAATATCGTATGATGCTGTGCCTGTTCTTGTGCGGTAATATTCATACAACACTTCTTTTACACCGTCATAGCTTCCCTGTTTGGCAAGCTCAATAGCCGACTCGGACTTTGCTTTGTCTGTCATATTGGCGTATTTGTATATTGGTTCTATGCTCCACTCTTCTTTTTCGTCATTCCAAACGCCAAAAAAGTTTTCGTCAGAAATGTGATACGGATCTTTAAAAGCTTCATATCCGTCATATTCGCCACCGCGTTTTTTAACCGTGACAACATATGTGTATGAGAGTGAATCCCCACCAATATCAAATTCTGCAATGAGCTTTACAACTGCATCTTTGTCGTTATTGTATGGTCTTTCAACGTTGCCGGTGTTTGAAATCACATTTTCATTTTCAGATGTCCATGTGACATCAATGCCATCGACTTGAGTGGGCAATGATAAATCGTCGGTTACATTATGAATGTCTTTAAGATATTCATCTGCAATCTTATTTACAAAGTCATAAAACTCTTTAGTGTTTTTGTTTGCTCCAACAATAATAATCTGCTCATCAAGAGGTTGCATATTACCGTTTGTTTCTATGCGGAATCGGGTCTCAGAGCCCGATTGTATGTGCTTGGTCACATCAATATATGTGTATTTCTCGTCTGATGCAATCTTAAACCTTACACACTCCTTGTCGTTGCCGTTTTCGTCGATGGAAATCAGTCTGTATTCAGTTTCAGGCATAAAACCGCTGTTTGGAATGGTCATAATGTAGCCACACACATCATCTTCCAAAGTTGAAGTGTTAAATGACAACTGTCTCACAGTTTTGCCATTATCTTCTACAGATGCGGCATACATACCTTTTTTGAGAATTTCAAACTCAAATGTGTCGGTAATACTAACTCCGTTCAATTCAAACTTAACATCAAAGCTAACAGCAATTGAATCAACATCAGATGAAAACTCAAGTCTTTTTTCGTCATTAAGCACGCCGTCATCCGTTATTATATCGGTGTTGTTACTACTCCAATCAAGAGCTACTCCGTCAATTTCTGATGGAAGATTAAGATTGCCGGTAATTTTTGTGCCGAGCAATGACCTTATTTTGTTACCCACAGTAATAAACTTTTTCTTTTCATCACTTATTTTAAGAATAAGTGTGGGTTTTTTTGTTTCATCACTTGTGCCATTGCCGTAAAATTGCATATAGCCATTATAATCGGAATCATATTTTACAGCAAAAACAGTGTCTTCACCGTCATTTTTCAGATGTTCAACTATCATCGGGAGAATATCGCCGCTATAGAAGGTTTTCGATCTTGCAAGAGTACCGGGCTCCCATGTATACATAAGGCTATCTGAGTCTGCAAAATCAATAAGCCCCAATTCTTTGGCGGTGTTAAAACTTACGGCACTGCTGTCATAATTATCAAGTTCACCGTCAAGAACATATGTGTTGACTTCCATAAGAGAGGTCATGTCTGTTGAATCATTATATGTAGATATTCTCAATTGGGCACTATCATAATAGTTTATTGTGTCTGCAAAATCTTTTAAATCATATCTTGCAAACCCGCATCTCCACCAAGGATATCCGTCGTTTTCACGACCGGCTACATATCTCTTATCAATCATCAGAGTCATAGAGTCTTTATATACTTCGTCAATTTTTTGATAATATACAAAGCTTGTGTCAAATGCATTGAGAACAGATTCCTCAACGCCGGCATCTTCTGTATCTGCAATTATGGAATAAGTCGGAACCGATAGAGAAATGACTGCTATTATGAGCACAAAGCTTAACAGTTTCTTCAGCATATAAAACCTCCTGTTATTATTCTACAATTACTATCATTTTAACTTCGGAATAAGTGCGATAGATAAACACCTCAGACGGATCTGAAGCACTCATTTCATATGTGATAATATCATCCATTGATGCAGGTCTTATGTCTTTTTTATCGCCCTCGTAAATATAGTAATCGTTAAACTGACAATCTTCATCTTTAAGATTTTTTCTGTCTGCCCACACACGCATAAGAGTCATATCGCCATAATTCTTTTCGGAGCTTACATATAACTCATTATAGAGATATTTTGATGAGTTGGTTATAACATTCTCGGCAGAAATCATAACTGTGCCAAAGAACTTTTCTTCCTCATCGTCTCTTCCGGTATGGAATGTATCTGAAAGTGAGCTCAGAGATGCAAGTTTTTCTATTTTCATAATCACGTTGCCATAACCAATGTTAAATCTGATAACATCACCTTTTTTTAGTGTTGACATTACCTTGAAAACATCATCATAATGGCCGGAAATGTAATTAAACTCTTCACCTTCTGAAAAACCGTTAACAAAATATGCAGGCTGCTGTTCATCATCAAATGCAATAGTAATTTCATTTACAATGCCAACCTTAGATTTGTATGATAGTGCATCATCTCTCAAAGCATCGGTATCTACAGTAACTACAACCGTTTCAACAAGGCCTGTGATGTTGTCAAAACCATATGCTGCAGTTGTGTAGTTGTCACCATCTTCATAATCAACAGACATTCCGAAGTCTTCATCCTCACCATTTTTGGGAACAATGTAGAACTCTGTGTTTTCACCAAATCTGAATGGTATGTTAACATTATCGGAGTCGTTAAAAGCGTGTGCATATTCGCAATAGGTTCTGTCGCCGCTTGGTGCATAAAGGTCTACGCTGTCAATTTTTGTTACAAGATTTTCGCTGTTAATTGTTACCGATGCAATGTGTTTTACGGGTAAAACATTAAGTGCTGATGCATTATTTTCCACTTTTACGCCGTTAATCTTTAAGCTATTAGAACATTCATATGTGCTAACGCCAATTTTGTTATCAAACAATTTAATAAGCAAACGATTGTCTAATCCCGAATTTTTGTAGCTTGCATCAACAATATACACATACTCCCCTACGGAATAATCACACAAGAAAATCTCGTCATACTCATTTATCCAATATCTACCCATAATGCCAATGGCAATATTGTCGGCTGTTTCTGCCAAGCCATACACCTTTTCGCCGATAGTTGCATTTTTACCGGATTGGTAGCCTGTTACGGTGCCTTTTAAAGGCTCTGACAAAACAATTATTTCAAGATAAGCTCCATCGTCGGACTCTATGATGGAGACAGCATCGTCTTCTTTAAGCTTTGTCCAATCAGCATTACTACCGTCGATATTTCTGACAATAATTGTTTTATCGTCATCTTCTTCAAGATTTACAGATGCAGAGCCTTTGTGAACTCCGCTCTTTAAGAAAAGCTTTTCACTATCCGCATTGATTTTTCTGACAGTGTAGCTCTTTGATTCTGTTATTTTAACAACGTCAATAGTTTTATCATCATCATTGTCGATAAATGTAGCATCAAGCTCGGAAAAATCAATTGCGGAATTTTTTATATTTTCTGATAAACCATTATTATATATATATGCAGCAGATGGAGATATGGAAAGCTTCTTATCTCTGCCGTCAGCTGAGTCGGTATACACAAAAATATTATTGGCAAGCTCGCAATCTTCAAAATGTGAAAGACTTACGCAATAATTATTGGCAACAGAAAAACCTATAATTGCTTCATTTTTGCTTTTATCAGGATCTTCGGCAACATAAATAACGTTATAACCCACATAACTTTCTATGCCTGTGTTGTTTGATGAAAAAATATCATCTTCTATGAGAATCATATCATCATCAACATCAAATCCATTCATAATGCTAACATTCTTATTGGCATTAACAATACCTTCGCCAATTATCCAGCCATTGGACTGCAAATAGAAATCTTCAAGGGTAGCATTATCTTTAAGCGAAAAGCCAAAAGAACCGTCTTGCCACTCAAGCTGAGGAAGCTTCACATCAAAGCAATTACGAAGCATCTGAGCAAAATCAAGCTTGGATATAACCTCTGTTGTGCCGGAAAGACCTTTTGTTATTCCAACCTTGTCTGCCTGAATAATATAGCCCATATACCAACCGCCGTTTACATTGGCAAGCTCTTCGTAGCCAAGTGCACAAACGAGCATTTTTGCGGCCTGAGCATATGTTATGTTATCATTAATGCCATAATTTCCGGCAGGATCACCTGAAATGATGCCCAGCTCCATAGCACATCCAAAGGCTTTTGCAGACGGAATGTCATTAAACATAGCATAAAAATTGTCGGCAAAAGTCATCGATGATGCAAGGTCAGATGCATCAAGAGAACGAACAATAAGCTCCGCTGCTTCACTCTTTGTTATCAGGGAATTATCGGTAAAGTCTGTTGTATCATCAATTATTTGCATCATTGAAAGATAATTTACCGCTTCCTGTGCTGTTGATGCATCCCTATAGTCAACAATAGTTACACCGTCAGCATATGATGCAGGCATACTCACCAAGCCTGCAAGAAGCATTGCCAAACCAAATGATATTATCCAAACAGTGTTTTTTGATAGAATGCTTTTTGTCAGTTTCAAGTCACTCACCTTCCTAAATTGTATAACGGCGAAACGGAGAACCGTTTCGCCGCTTGAGCAATATATAATCAATTACCAAAAATTGTAACAGGTTGCATTGCCATAATTTCTGACGAATTATTAAATACCATAGCTTTAATTGTGTTGCCGCTTGTGTAGCCTGTGATTGTTAAAGTTTTTGTTTCACCGTTTGTGATAACTGAATCTGCATCGGTTCCGGAAACAACGTTCACAAGACTTCCATCGGGTGCATATTCGGCAACAAAGAATGTGGTGGCCATATTAATGCCTGTAGGATACTTGGCAGAATCCGCATTGTATGTAAATGTAACAGCACCATTGTCATTTACTGCAACAAAACGCTTTGAAGTTTCGCCAACAAGAAGTGGTTGTGTTGCTTCGGTTGCTTTATGCTCTCCATTGCCCATAACATAGAAGTATACAGAATCTTCAGATCTGGTTTCTTCAGTATTTAGAAGAAACGAAATTGATGTTGCGGTAGGATTACTGTCTATAAATGCCTTTATATCATCCTTTAGTCCACTGAACACAATAGTATTACCGACAACTGTTGCAACGGTTCCTGTTGTACCCGCCTTTGTTGCACCGCTTATAAGATTATTTTCAATTGCATATTTAAGAGTCATTGTGTCTTTTGTCCACGCATTATCCGGAAGAATTGACAAGAAATATTTGCCGTTTTCATAGTCAATCGTCTCATTTGTTCCCGGTTTAACATAACACATAGTAAGTCTTACTGAAATATCCTCTAAGCTTTCAATTGACTTCTTAACATCGGTTAAATCAAATCTAATTACACCCTGAGATCTGTTGTCTGAAGTCTGTTGGTTAATTACCAGATAGCTTGCTAACGTTGATTTGTTATCTTCTGCCTTTTCACCTCTAATTGTTACACAATCACTTGCGGGCAAAATATTACTTCCGGCAAGCGTTACTTCAAAATCTTTTGTGGTAACAATACCATTATAATTCACTGTTGCAGTGAGAGTAACAACTTCGTCTACAAAGCCTATTGATGATGCTACAACACCGGTTTCAGTATTTATGTAGTCTGAATCAGATTTCCAAGTAATCTTTGATGCGTTGACGGAACCTTCCGATGGAAGTGCAATTGTGCTACCAAGCTCTGCTGTATCAGCTATTTCGAGTGCATCTGCATCAGCCTGAGCCCTAGCTTTGTTTTCATTGACTTCCGCTTCTGTCATTGTAACAATTTGAACATTTCTACCATCTCCTGTTGCCCAATTTGCATAGTAAACAGAAGCATAGCCATTAGTTGTTATATTGCTTTCAATTTTCAAAACTACTGTATCATCTTGATTATTTGCTATATCTGCTTTTATTGCACTAAGAATATCAGTGGAATAAAACACATTATTAACAGTGTCATCAACAATGGTTCCGGTAACACTACCAATTGAATCAAAATCGTTTAACCATTGCGCATTGTTTGCTCCACTATATGTTAATGTAGAAAGAGATGCACTACTCTCCAAATATTGAGGTATAATACTTATTTTAATATCAATATTTTTATTAACGTTATTTCCATTACCATGATTTCCTTTGACACTTGTTAATTTTAATTTCAAGCCCGGATAATCATCTAAATTAATTGTCGAGAAATCGAATTTCATAAATCCAAGTCGATGATTGTTTGAATAACCATCTACAACAAAAATTGTATTTGCTCCTGTTTCATCGTTCCTTACATAATACGTTTCAGTTGCAGTTGCTACCGTTGTGTCTGCCGCACATACCGATACGGTTGCTACAAAAACAGACATAATCATAACCACAGCCATCAGAAAACTAAGTGTAATTAACTTATTTCTTTTCATATTAAATTCCCCTTCACAAAATATTTTTGTACGATAGAGTATATATTATATTTTTATCATACCATCAAACAATACATATGTCAATTGACAAAAAAAGTGATGACTATGACAAAAAAGAGCATAAAAAAACTGAAACAGCAAACTATATCAATTTGCTATTTCAGTTTTTGAAAATTATCAGAATGAATCAACAAGCTTTGCAACAGTTTCTTTTGCATCGCCAAGCATCATAATTGTGTTGCTTGCATCATACAAAGGATTGGGAACTCCGGCATAGCCGGGCTTTTCGTCAAAGTTGCATATGATAACATTTTTGGCATCTGCCGCATTCAGCACAGGCATACCATAAATCGGCGTACCCTCTGCGGTGTTGGCAGCAGGGTTAACAACATCATTTGCACCAATTATAATTGCTGCATCACACTGTGCAAATTCGTCATTTACTGCCTCCATTTCGTACAGCTTATCGTACGGAACATCAACCTCGCAAAGCAACACATTCATATGACCGGGCATTCTTCCGGCAACGGGATGAATTGCATATTTAACCTCTGTGCCGTTGGCCTCCAGCTTATCGGACAAGTTTTTAACAACGCTCTGAGCCTGAGCAAGTGCCATACCATAACCGGGAACTATCATAACCTTTTTTGCATTGGTTAGAATTGTTCCAACATCCGATTTTTTCTCTGCTTTTTCAAGCTCAACATCGTCTTTTTCAATTTTTTTATCTGCATGAACAATTTTCTTTTTTGGTGCTGCACCAAGAAGAATGCTAACAAGACTTCTGTTCATTGCTTTGCACATAATCTGAGTTAGCAAAAGACCCGATGCACCAACAACACCGCCTATTGCCACGAGAAGCGGATCTTTAACAGCAATACCCGCAATGCCGCCGGCAACACCGCTGAATGAGTTCAAAAGCGATATGGTTATGGGCATATCTGCTCCACCGACACGTATTGCAAAAGCAATACCAAAAAAAGCTGACAGTATGGAAATTAACCACATTGTTTTTGGGCATATAACAACAAGTGCAACTGTTGCAATAAGAGTGACAGCAACGATAAGCGAATGTGCTTTCCACACGACGGGTTTTTGGGGCAGAAGCTTGTGAAGCTTTCCGGCAGCAACCAAGCTTCCGGTAAAGGTTACAAAACCAACAACCAATGCAACTGCACCAGTATAGATTGCAAACTTATCATTTTTTGCCTGTTCGATTGTAAGAATAGCAACAAGAGAACTTGCCAATCCGCCCAAACCATTCAGAAGTGCAACAGCCTGAGGCATTTCAATCATTTTTACTTTTACTGCACCAACTACACCAATGGCTGTGCCAATTGCCAAGCCAAGCCAAGCCTGCCAGGCTGTTAAAATTTCGGCGTTATACATAACAACCAAAATGGCAATCAACGTGCACACCGCCGAAAGAGTGTTGCCGGCATTTGCTTTAGATACCTTGCTCATCATGCTTATACCTATCAAAACACCTAATACAAGCACAGCACTGATTATGTAATAAACATTTGGAGAAATCACTTACTTTTCCTCCTTTTTAAACATTTTAAGCATTCTGCCGGTAACTGCAAAACCACCTGCAACATTAATCATAGCAAATGCTATAGCTGCAATGCCAATTATAACACTGAGTGTTGGATGGCTAATCTTCAAAGCAACTGCCAACACAGTTAATCCACCCAAAACAGTGATGCCCGAAAGTGCATTCATTCCCGACATAAGAGGTGTGTGCAGCAATGTTGGAACTTTGTTGATGATAAAGTAGCCAACAAGGGCTGCAACAACAAATATCAGAATTAAAATTAATTCCACAAATATACAGCTCCCTTCAATTATGCATTCATTGCCTCTAACGCACCCTTATGAACAATTTCGCCATTAATTGTTGTGAGTATACCTTTTACAATTTCGTCATTTGTGTCAAGCGCAAGGGCACCGTCTTTGGAGAGATATTTAACAAGATTATATATGTTTTGTGCAAACATCCATGTTGAGCTTGTAGGAAGCATACCGGGAATATTTTTTATGCCTTCGATAGTAACTTTGTGTTTAACGGCAGTTTCACCCGGTTCTGTGATTGCACAGTTACCACCCTGGTCTATGGAAATGTCAACAATAACCGAGCCCGGTTTCATGGATTTTACAATTTCTTCAGTAATAATCACCGGAGCAAGCTTACTGGGAACCAATGCAGAACAGAAAACGATATCCATCTCTTTGATTGTGTCTTTAAGTGCTTCTCTTTCTTTTAAAATCCATTCTTCGCTAAGAGCATTAGCGTATCCGCCCTCACCAACGGCAATTTCTGCAGGAACACCTGTGTCAACTATTTTTGCACCAAGACTTGTTGCCTGTTCTGCAGCAGCAGGACGAATGTCGGCAGCATAAGTTACAGCACCAAGTCTTTTTGCCGTAGCAAGAGCCTGAAGACCGGCAACGCCTGTTCCGATTACCATAACATTACATGGTTTTATCATACCAACTGCCGAAAAAATCTGAGGAATAAATTTTGCAAGGTCATTTGCAGCCATCAAAATACCTTTGTAACCTGCACAAGTGCTCATAGATGTGAGTGCATCGAGATTCTGAGCCCTTGAAATACGAGGCACACCATCAAGTGTGAGACCAATAATGCCTTTTTCTGCCATCTTTTTAACCATATCGTGGTTAACGGGAGAAGCGGGATGAATAAAAGTGATCAGATACTGACCGCTATGCATCATATCAACCTCATGTACGCCTTTTTTCTCATTAAACTGGGGTTCTTTTACCTTAAGGATGATATCGGCACGATCATAAATGTTTGCTACATCAGCAACCATTTCGGCACCGGCAGCTGCGTATTCTTCATCACTAAAAAATGCACCGTCGCCTGCTGAATTTTCAACAAGAACTTCATAGCCGTCTGCTTTGAGCTTTGCAACAGTTTCGGGAATAGCAGAAACTCTTCCCTCACCGTGCATAATTTCTTTTGGGATACCAATTACCATAATAATAACCTCTTTCTTTTTTATATTTATAAATAATTTTATTTATCAGGAAGAAGACACACGTCATGTTTATTTTCCGAAAGAACAACAGATGTGCGTGTCATAGAAACACCGTTGATAGATTTGATAACATTGAGAATTTGTTCCAGAGTTTTTCCGCTTTTTGTGATTATTTTCAATATAAAGTCGAAATCTCCGGCAATATAGTAACACTCGGAGATTGAAGTGTTTTCATTAACCGTATTTACAAAATTTTCATAGTATTTTGGATGTTCAAGACGAACTGTGATAAAAGCCATAAGCTCTCTTCCAAGCATACTTTGATTTATCAATGTTGTGTATTGTTCAATCAAACCGGAATTTTCGAGTTTTTTTATTCGTTCTATAACAGCAGACGTAGAAAGATTAATTTTTGCACCGATATTGGTTGCATTCTCTCGTGAATTTTCTTTCAGACAAGATAAAATCTGATAATCTATTGCGTCCATAATCTGCACCTCATTTTTTTCTTTGATTATACAAAAATAAAGAATAAATGTAAAGCCTTTAATCAAAACCCCGTAATATTTTTTGCAGATTTAATCCTTGAAAGCAAATATTTCGTTTTTGACGTTTTCGAGCAGATTTGACAATAAAATTATCCGTAAAAAAACTGTCAAACAGTACAACAACTGCTTGACAGTTTTTTATTTTGTTTATATTCAGGAAACGCCGTTTAATTCATCATTGATTTTTTGCATCTTCAAATCTGTTGAAGCGATGATTTCTGCACATTCTGCAAGTTCAGCTTCAAGACGAAGAATATCCTTAGCTTTAATATCTTTTTTATATTTCATTTTATGTTCAAGACTTGCCCAAAAATCCATGGCAATTGTCCTAAGCTGAACCTCAACTCTCATATTCTTTTTACGATTAGAAAAGAACACCGGAACCTCAATTATCATATGATAGCTGCGGTATCCGTTTGGTTTTGGGTTCTTTATGTAATCTTTAACTTCTATAACCGTTATATCGTCCTGGCTTGTAAACATATCGGCAATCATATATATGTCGTCAATAAAAGAGCAAATAACTCTTATGCCGGCAACGTCATTTAGATTGTTCAAAACAGAGTCCATTGTTATTGGCAGCCCTTTTCGATTGAGTTTGCCGGCTATGCTTGCAGGACTTTTAACTCTTGATTTTATCATTTCTATGGGATTACGTCTGTAGGCAACAGAAAAGTCGTCGTTGAGTACTTCAAACTTTGTACGGACTTCACGTATTGCACAGCTATACATCATCATAAATTCTTTAAAATCGTTCATCCCCTCCATAAAAGCTTCAACATTAAAATTGTCGGGCAAAACAGGAGTTTCGGACGAAATAAAAGTTTTGTGAAGTTCTCTTTCGGGATACATTGCACACCTCCGTGTTTATAATTTAACTATTATAAATTCTTAGTTACGAATACATTATAACACACAAATTGCAATTTGTTAACTAAAAATCATATTATTTAACAAATTGTTATTAATTTCTACAAAAAACCGTAACAAAACGGCTGCCTCATAAACCAGAGACAGCCGCTAAAATCTTATTCAACCCATTTAAAACTGCTTGATAAAAGCGTCACATTGTTGGAAGCAACAGTCAAAAGACCGCCTTCTGTGTGGCCGGTTTTTTTTGTTCCATCTTCAAGCTCTATGTGACAATCACAAGGTTTGACAGATGTTATAAAAGGCATATGACCTGCAAGAATGGCAAGGTCACCGTTTGCACCACGAAGAGAAAGCATAATAACACTTCCCTCAAAAACAGTGCCATCAGGAGACGAAACTGTTAAGCTGTAGGTGTTCATTGAGCCACCTTCTTTGCTTTTGCCACTGCTTCATCAATTGTGCCAACAAACAAGAATGCCGATTCGGGAATGTCGTCGTGTTTTCCTTCGATAATTTCTTTAAATCCTCTGATTGTTTCCGAAAGTGAAACATAGGTTCCTTCAATTCCTGTAAACTTCTCAGACACGAAGAAAGGCTGCGAAAGAAAACGCTGAATTTTTCTTGCACGTTGAACAAGCAGCTTATCATCATCGGAAAGCTCATCCATACCCATAATGGCAATAATATCCATAAGCTCCTGATAACGCTGAAGAATACGCTGAACCTCACGTGCAACACTATAGTGTTCTTCACCCAAAATTTCGGGCGACAAAATACGGCTGGTGGATTCCAGCGGATCAACTGCCGGATAAATACCCTGAGATGCAATGTTACGTGAAAGAACCGTTGTTGCATCAAGATGGGCAAAAGTTGTGGCAGGTGCCGGGTCTGTAAGGTCATCGGCAGGCACATATACAGCCTGAATAGATGTGATTGAACCTTTTTTGGTTGAAGTGATTCTTTCCTGAAGAGTTCCCATTTCGTTGGCAAGAGTCGGCTGATATCCAACAGCAGAGGGCATACGGCCAAGAAGTGCCGAAACCTCTGAACCTGCCTGAGTGAAACGGAAAATATTGTCTATGAAGAGAAGCACGTCCTGACCTTCTTCGTCACGGAAATATTCTGCCATTGTGAGGCCGGAGAGTGCAACTCTCATTCTTGCTCCGGGTGGCTCGTTCATCTGACCATACACAAGGGTTGTGTTGCTCAGAACGCCAGATTCTTGCATTTCGTTATAAAGGTCGTTGCCTTCTCTGGTACGTTCACCAACACCAGTGAAAACAGAAAGACCGCCGTGCTGCTTTGCAATGTTGTTAATAAGTTCCATAATAAGAACCGTTTTGCCAACACCTGCACCGCCGAACAGACCAATTTTTCCGCCCTTTGAGTAAGGACAAATGAGGTCAATAACCTTTATACCTGTTTCAAAAATCTCGGTTGAGGTTGAAAGCTCGGAATATTCAGGTGACGGACGATGAATGTTCCAACGCTCCACCCCTTCGGGATCGGGTTTATTGTCTACAGTGTTACCAAGCACATTGAAAATACGGCCAAGAGTTTCTTTGCCAACCGGAACGCTAATTGCTTTTCCGGTATCGGTTACAGGAGTTCCTCTTTTGAGACCATCGGTAGATGCCATAGCAATGCAACGGGCAACATTATCACCAATATGCTGGGCAACCTCTACGGTTAGGGTTTTGTCACCGTTTTGCATTGTCAGAGCATTATATATAGCAGGCAAACTGCCTTCTTCAAAGCGAACGTCAACAACAGGTCCCATTACCTGCGAAACGCTGCCTTTTGATATTTCTGACATTTTTGTACCTCCTTTTTAGTGCACACACAAAGCTACACGTTGCTTCCTGCAACAATTTCAGTAATTTCCTGAGTGATTGCGCCTTGTCTTGCACGATTATATTTGAGTTGCAAATCATCGAGCATAGTTTGAGCATTTTTGCCCGCTGAATCCATGGCAAATCTTCTTGCTGCAACCTCTGCAGCATAGCTTTCTCTCACTGATGACACAATTGTTGCCGCTATATATTCTGATATAACAGAATTCAAAATTGTCACTTCATCAGGCTCAAAAAGCATGCTTGAGCTGTTTGCTCCCTCCCCTTTTTGCAAAGGAAGAATCCATTTTATTTGTGGTTCTTGCGACATAATTGAAATATACTTTGTGCAAATTATTCCAACTTTATCAAATTCACCTTTAGCAAATCTTGAACAAAGTTCTTGCGACATTGTTACAGCATCGTTAGAAGAAAAGCTTTCGGCAAGAACAACCTCACCCGAATATCTGTCGCAAGAACGTTTTCCGATTGGAATTATTTCTGCATTGTCATATTCTTTTGCAAAGCGGAAAATATTTGCATTATAACCGCCTGCAAGACCACGATCACCTGCAATAACAACCAAGCATATTTTGCCTGTGCTATTTTCTTGCATATATGGACTTGTGCTGCATTCCTGACAAGAGGTGAGCATATTTATAACATTTGAAAAAGCTTTTTCATACTCCTTGCTCTTATTCATCGCCTCTGTTGCACGACGAATTTTTGACGACGCAACAAGCCCCATTGCTTTTGTTAAATGAAGAGTTGAATCAACACTTTTTATACGACTTCTTAGTTTCTTGATATCTGCTCCCATTTATTTCACCTCTGCATTTTGCCAAGTGCTTCTTTTAGCATCTCAAAATCAGAGTCTTCTGCATAGCCTTGTTCAAAGCGTACCAAAAGCCCGGAATATTCGCTTTCGAGTTTTTCGTAGAGAGCGAATTCATATTCTTTTACTTTAGAAACTTCCACATCATTAAGATATCCGTTTACAGCCGCATAAATTATTGCTACCTGACAGCCAACCCTTACCGGAGAGTTGCGGTCTTGCTTAAGCACTTCAACAATTCTTTCACCAAGGGCAAGACGTGACTTGGTGTCGGCATCAAGATCGCTGCCAAACTGTGCAAAAGCCTGAAGTTCTCTGTATTGTGAATACAGGAGCTTAAGCTCACCCGAAACCTTTTTCATTGCTTTGAGCTGAGCCGAACCACCAACACGGCTAACAGATATACCGGGATTTATGGCGGGCATAACACCTGCATGGAAAAGCTCAGTTTCGAGGAATATCTGACCGTCGGTGATTGAAATAACGTTTGTTGGGATATATGCCGAAACGTCACCAGCCTGAGTTTCAATAAGGGGCAGTGCTGTGATTGAACCACCGCCATATTCTTCCGACACGCACGCCGCACGCTCAAGGAGTCTTGAGTGGAGGTAGAAAACATCACCGGGGTATGCTTCACGGCCCGGAGGACGGCGAATGAGAAGAGAAAGTGCACGGTAAGCAACAGCGTGTTTTGAAAGGTCATCGTAGATTATCAAAACATCTTTACCTTTTTCTCTGAAATATTCTGCCATAGCACATCCTGCATAAGGAGCCACATACTGTAGCGGAGCCGACTCGGATGCAGACGCAGATACAACAATTGTATATTCCATTGCTCCCATTCTTGAAAGCTCATTTGTGAGCTGAACAACCGAGGAGTTTTTCTGCCCTATTGCAACATAAATACAGATAACATCGGTGTTTTTCTGATTTATAATTGTGTCGATAGCTATTTCGGTTTTACCGGTCTGACGGTCACCGATTATGAGCTCACGCTGACCGCGTCCAATTGGGATCATACTGTCAATAGCTTTGATGCCTGTTTGAAGAGGCACCGACACGCTTTTTCGCTCAATAATGCCCGGAGCTTCAGATTCAATTGGACGCTGTTCTGTTGTTTCGATGGGGCCTTTGCCATCTATGGGCTGACCAAGTGCATCTACAACTCTGCCAAGAAGAGCTTCACCAACAGGAACAGAAACAACACGTCCGGTACGTTTTACTGTTGAACCCTCTCTGATTGAGTTTTTGTCGGACAAAAGCGCAACCGAAACGGTCTCGTCTTCAAGGTTCTGAGCCATACCGAAGCTTCCGTCTTCAAATTCGACAAGTTCACTTGCCATACACTCACGAAGTCCGTACACTCTGGCAATTCCATCACCAACAAGGATAACTGTGCCTGTTTCACGCATTTCGATTCGTGATTTATAGTTTTTTATTTGTTCTTTAATAATATTACTGATTTCTTCAGGTCTTGTACTCATCTGCTTATCACTTCCTTTACATCGCTAAGACGTCGACGCAGACTTGCGTCCACAACCTTGCCGTCAGACTCGATTATCATACCGCCAATAATTGACGGATCAATCGCCTTTTCGAGTTTGACAGCGTGGCCAAACATTTTTTCAAGCTTTTGTATAAGATTTTTTTCTTCTTCTTCGGTAATTTCGACTGCACTTGTCACTTTTGCTGTGGAAATTTGCTGAGATACCTTTAAAAGCTTATTATATTCCGCTGTGCATTCTTCAAACATACGAATACGGGATCTTTCACAAAGAAGCTTTAAAAAAGATACAATGTGCTCAGGCAACTCGCCGGAAAAAGCCGAATCTATGGCTTCAACTCTTTCGCCTACCGGTATTGCCGGTGAAGAAAGAAAGTCAATATATTCGGTATTATTTTCCAGAATATCCATAACAACCGCAAGTGAATCGGCGTATTCCTGCTTTTTGTTTTCTTCGCAGGCAAGCATAAATAATGCTTCAGCATATTCTTTACTCATTTGCATCATTATCATCACCTATTTTTTCAATTGCGGAATCAATCAGTGCACGATGATCGTCAACATTAATTTCACGCGAAAGCATTTTTTCTGCCAATGCTGCCGAAATGTCGACAATTTCACGTTTAATTCCTTCTGAAGCCTTTTTCATTTCGAGTTCGGCTTCAAGCTGAGCCTGACGCACAATGCCATCGGCTTTGTCTTTGGCTTCTTCAATTATTCTGTCGCCACGCAATTTAGCATTATCTGATGCCTTTTTGATTATTGAATCAGCTTCAGAATCAACACTTTGCCTTTTTTCTTTCCAATAGTTCTCGTCACGAAGAGCATTGGCTTTTGCTTCGTTTGCTGCATTATACTTGGAATCAAGCTCTGCTTGTCTTTTGGCAAGCATATTGTTGACGGGTTTGAAAAGAAACTTTTTTACCAACAGCAACAAAATCAAAAGATTAGCCAGTGAAATTATTATCTGCCATAAATTAACAGAAATTATATCCAACGATTGCATAGTTATTCACTCCAAAATTAACCAACGTATTGAATGAGAATGTCTATAAATGTTGAGGGAGCAACAAAAAGAAGCAAAATAGCAATTACAAGAGCGTAAAGACCAGTTGTTTCAGCAATTGCACAACCCATAAGCATTGTGCTAGTTACATCACCCTTACATTCGGGCTGACGACCAATTGCTTCACACGCTTTTGCAACTGCATTACCTTCACCAATACCGGGGCCAATACCTGCAATCATTGCAGTACCAGCACCAAGAGCACAACAACCTAAAATAATAGCAATAGCAATATCCAACATTTTTGTAACCTCCAGTTAATTATTATTTTTTAATTTTCTTTTACCATATTCTTCAGCAGGAAAACCATCAGAAATATACATCATAGTAAGCATAGCAAATATATATGCCTGCAGACAGCCGCTGAACACATCAAAATAAATTGACAATATTGCCGGAATACCAATTTGCAAAAATGGTATCCCATTCAAAAAGCCAGGCAAAAATCCGAGTAGCTTAGAAGAAAGGAACTGCAGTCCGGCCGCTACCAAAACCGAAATTACCGAACCTGACAAAACATTACCATAATGACGAAATGCCATAGAAATCGGAGTTGCAACTTCGCTTATAACATTTAACGGTGTAAGAAGCAAGGGCGACGCCATTGTTTTGACATAAAAAACAGGTCCGCACTTGAGCTTATAGTATGTTATGAGAACAAATACAAGTATTGCCCAACCTCCAACAATATTTATATCCGAAGTTGGTGGATAAAGACCGAAAAGTGTCAGCAAACTCGAAAATGCCGACAAAGAAATAATAGAAACAACAAAAGGCGCAAATCCTGAAAAATATGCACCCATATTGTTTTTTGTCATGGCACTTACTTTTTCTACTATCCATTCCGCAATATGATGACGTATTAAAGTCTTATCGGATGTGATACCATGAGTAAGAAACAGACACAATCCTGTTACTGCAATCATAACCATCCACGAATTTATTTGTGATTCGGTGATAGGTAAATTCTGAATCGGCATATCAATAACAAAGAAAATGTCGGCACCGGTTATGCTTATGCCATCGGAAGCTCCTTTTGTAAGAACCTTTATAACAATAGAAAAGCATATTGGCACAACCATCATAAGAATGTAGATAATATCAACCGCTTTGAACGAGCGGCTATTGCGATTCATTTTGTGAGGACACCTCCTTTGCTTTTTTCTTGTTTTTCACAATGGAATTAGCAGTTACTGCTATTCGAGTAAAAAACAGAGGGATAATCGTTGCAGCTGTTGAGAAAAAAGGTAATACAACTCCTATAACAACTACTACAAAAATCAAAAACGTGCGAAGAGAGTGAGACAGCTTCATAATTTTTCTGGCTTCTTTTTCATCACCTGATGCAACCGCCTTTTGGACAGAGATACCCATAAGATAAAAGTTGAATATCATCAGCGATGACGATAGAACATTACCAAGAAAAACCTTATAGTTCCAGAATCCGCAAAAAATAAATATTATTTGCATTATGACACTGAAAACTATTGTCCAACCCGCAATATTACGCGTTTCTTCCAAAACAATTTTTTCGGCTTTTGGCAAGATGTTATCACCTCTTTTAAGTCACGTTAAATAGCAAAAAATGTTTTTTAATTTATTTTATTCCATATTCTGCTATCATACTTTAATAGTATACCATATATAGAGTGTAAATACAAGTATAAATATTTTTTTAACAATGTATTTTTGGGAATATGCGGAACTCTCGCACAGGCCGGTCCATACAACGCATTTATAATAGCTCGGATAGCTACGATAAAAGGCAGAAACGAAATCAATCGTTTCTGCCTTTTGAATTACTATGCTTTAGGGTTACACCCCATAGCGACAACCTCTTTTGAAAAATCAAATATAAATTTTTTTGGTCAAGCATTTGAACCAAGAATATTTCTGACATAATCAAATGTTTTCTTTATGTCTGTAATTTGCTGTTCGCCGCTTATTTCCCTTTCAATATAAAGGTCTCCGGTGTAGCCCTGATTAATTAACTTTGGCAAAAAAATGGGAAAATTAACACTACCCTCACCAACAACCTTTTCTTCGCCAAGATTATAGAACGAAGTTGGATAGTTTCCGTCTTTAACGTGCACTCCGTTTATTCTGCCCTTAAAAATATCGAGAGCGTCAACGGGATTGCCCTTGCCGTAAAGAATTAGATTTGCAGGGTCAAGATTAATGCCAACATTATCTTCGCCAATATCGGTTATCATTCGCATAAGCGTTACAGGGGTTTCTTGCCCTGTTTCAAAGTTGAAATTAAGTCCTTTATCTTTGCAATACAGCACAATATATCTTATCGCTTCACACAAATCACGATACGCCTCGGTTGACGGGTTTTCAGGAATAAAGCCAACGTGAGTTGCCATATTTTTAACGCCGAGCATAGCGGCAAAATCTGCCCCTTTGCAAAGCTCTTTTAAACGCATTGCACGAAAGCTTTGCGGCACCAATCCCAAGGTTGAGGGCCCGCTTGTGAAATTCCACATCTGAGGGCCGGACCAACCTGCCCAGAAAGACGATATTCTGACTTTGCCGTCAAGACTTGACTTGACTTTGAGGGCATTTTCTTCTGTCAGAAGTTCAGGGGTAAAACATTGCAGCTGCACACATTCTGCACCGAGAGCTTCGAGCTTTGAACTGCCATAGCTTAACACATCGGCAAGCTGATATATAACACCAATAGAATTTTTCATAGATTATAAATCTCCTTTATCACTATGATTCAGCTATCTTTCAGGCTTTTTCAAGCATTCTGTATATCATTACCATAGCTTGTTCTCTGAGTGCAAAATGCTTTGGTGCAAAAAGGTTATCTCCCATACCGTTTATTAAACCAAGCTCAACAGATTTTGCAACAAAAGGTTTTGCCCAGTCTGAAATATTATCGGCATCGGCAAAATTTAACTCACTTTCTTCATCTGCTTTTATCTTCAAAGCAGAAAGCATAATTTTGACAGCCTGTTCACGGGTGAGAGTGCTGTTTGGTTCTGCACCTTTATCTGTGCCGGAGATGATATTTGCATCATATGCAGTCTGAATGATGTTTGCATACCAGTCTGATTCAGACACATCTGCAAAACTGCCCTTATAAGGCTTAATTTCGAGCTTAAGAGCACGAACGACCATTGCAACAAACTCTGCACGGGTGATGTTGGATTTTAGATTTAATCCGCTTTCGTCTCCGTTGACAATGCCGCTATCAATCAAATGAGCAATTTCTTTTTTGCCCCAGTGGTCAGTGAGTTCTTTAGCAAAAGCATCGCTTTTTGAAGGGATTGTCACATTGCCGCCAATATTGCCACCGCCGATGCTTCCTCCCGAACTTCCACCGCCAACGTTTCCGGGTTTGTTATTGCCCGATGGTTTGGTGGTTGTTGAAGAACCATGTGTTGGAGTTTCTTCGTCTTCTTCGGAAGAATCAACAGAGGGAGTCTCGGGCAAGACAACGCTGTCACCATTGAGAATTGGCTCGTCACCAAAGTATACATAATTGCTTGTGTAGCTAAATTCTACCTCTTCATCATTCAAAAATACACCTGTGGGTTCAGAGGATGAATAAATGGTTAAACCGGAAATATCTATTTCATCTTCTGTTGCAAGAATAATTTCTCCGTTTTCCCATTTTACACTAAGGTCTTCCATCTTGTTTTTGGAATAAACAATTTTGTATTCATTTGCTTCGTCACCAATGTAGGTGGCGTTTTTCATTATTGCGTTTCTGGGTTTGCCGTTCTTTTCTTCTTCATAATATGCAAGCATACCGTCGGTTGAATAGTCACCAAATTTAACATCGGTCTGTATGTCAGTTTCATGAAGAATATAATATGTAAAATTATAGTCATCATTATTATGACCGGAAATGTTTTTGATGTTTGCACTGAACGAAGAGGCGGCACCCTGGGCAAGCTCGGTCTTGTCAGCACTCAAAACAACGGTGTTTGGTGTGGTTGTGATATCATACTTTTCACCCTTTCTTGTTGGGAAAAGAATTGTATCAAAAACAGTTGTACCCTTTTCGGTCCGTTCAAAAGCACCGTATGGAGTTGTTACAACCGAGCCCTTCATCGGCGAATACAAGCCTCTGAGAAGTTTGGGAGTAACACCGGAATCCTCGTCCGACTGTTTAACATCTGCCGGAACAACCATAATGTTTGCTGATGAATGAACATTTGTGCTTATTGTGCCGTCACCTGTGCCGGGAACAAAGTGAGTGTTTTCTATTTCGGAAGCAAATTCGCCCTCGTTGATATCTCCAACTTGTTCACCGTCTTGGAGCACATACTGACCGTCAATTGCAAGTCCGCTTTCGGGAAGAGTGTGCCAGTATTGATAATATGTGTTGCCGTTTCCGTCGGGACCGTCGGGATTAACCGGCTTCATATAGTCAGATACAATCCAGAAGTTCGGTCTGAGAAACAGAATGTTTCTTGCCGAATCCATTCCGGGCTCAAAGGGCGGCGGTGTGCTTTCGGGATCGGTTGAATTGAAATCTGATCCGTATTGAATGCTCTTGTTATTCTCGGTAACCTCACGAACAAAATTGTAATGGTCATTAAACTCAACATATTCAAAATCACCCTTGGTACCGTCCTGAGCCAGAGCTGCGTCGCCGGTCAGATGCGGTGCAGTATATTTTTTTGTGCTGTAACCATTAATTGAGATTGTGTTGTGCGACAAGGATGATTTTAACCTACGACCATTAAGGTCATTGTTTTCGAGAGTGTAGTAGCCGGGGTCAATGAGAAGATATGCACCATACGCCGCTACAATTACATTAAGATCATCATAGTGATTGTGAGAATAAGGTGATGATGAGTTTGAAGTGTAAAGATAGTGTGCGTCACTATCCCAACCGGAACGCATTATCATAAATTTTCTGAAATCATAATATGCAGATGTGTAATCGGGCTTGGTGCCTTCCTCACCTTTTGAACCAATGTAGAGAAACTCCGGAATGTTTAACCACTCACCCATTTTGTACACTTGGGGATGGTAGTCACCTGTGTGAGGCACACAGTCACCAAATCCGGGATCGCCACCCCAAGGAAGAAGCAGGTTTGTACAATACTGAGCAAGGCGTGCAAGGCCTTCCTGAGCCTCTTGGGGATACACAAGGTCGATGCCGAGCTTATCGGCAATTTCTTTTGTGGCATATAGGTTATTAAGGTTTGACCACGTATAGGATGTGCTACCCTCTTCGGAGCTTCCGTCTTCAAGAAGTCTGCCTGTGGCGTGTTCAACAACACGTTCATTGAGAATCTGACGCCACGGAGTGAGCTCTCCGTCAGGGAGTGAACAATCGCACGCATCGGCAAACTCGGGATAATATGACATAATTGCAAAAAAGCCTTTGTTGGAGTAGTTACCCCAGTTACCCGCTTTTTCACTTCTGCCCCAGAAGCGTGAAATCAAATCGCCCATTGCCCACATATATTTTGTGAACACTGTGAAAAGTTCGGGAGTCATATATTCACTTTCAAAATAATAGGGCAAATATTCGGCAAGGTTTGCCGCACGAACAGAAAGGTCAAGACTTTTACTGTAGCCGCCGTGAATAAGCTGCATTGCTTCTTCAACGCTGTTGTGAGCTGCCGGATATTCCCAGCCGCCTTCCATACCACGGTATACATTATAAGTTTCTTCTATAAAATCGTGCAATAGCAAAAAGAATGCTCTGGAATAGGTTTCATCACCGGAATCCACATAGGTTGCAGTGAGTGCAGGAAGCCATGCAAAACGGATAAGATGTTCTTCATACATCTGGTCGGCGTTTGCTGCCTGAGTTGGCTGAATCCAGTTAACACCTTTTTCGCCTGCATAAGAGAAAAGCAAAGTTGCGTTTGTTTCCCAATTGAGAATTTCTTCTGTCCAGTTGGTGTTGATGTCGGCAACGGCAGCAACTTTTTGCACATAGGAAGCATCATCACCTGCTCCGCCGCCAACATATTCGCGGCATCCTCTGATTTTGAGCTGTGCATAGGTGATAGTGTTACCACTGTCATATTTGCTGAGGTCAAACATCATAAATCCACGTTTGGTTTCTGAATCTACAGGGTCACGCTGACCAATTGTTGATGGCGATTCACAAACACGAATGTATTCCTCGTCACCAAAATTGTCGTTAGCATAGTCGCCTGCACGGATGTAGGTGGCTTCACTAACAGGCACAGTTTCGGTTACGCCGTCAACAACCATCTCGATGTATGGTGCATAGTCGGAATCGTTGCTGCAGAAAAGTGCTTCATATCCGTCTTTAGTAAGACCATACAAACCAATCGGCAGCTTTGTTGTTGTGCCCATATCAATGTAGTGTTCAATCGTATCGAGCACATCAATACCAATCCATTCCATATCATTTTTCAGCTCTAAAATGCCGGCAAGATAATATGAACTGCTAACCATATCGTGCATATTGTAGAGAAGAAGTGACGCAAGGTTTTGGTTAGACTGGCTTGGTGCGAGAACGTCAACACCTCTTTGTGAATTAACACTGCGGTAATATTTTAAAAGCTCTGCCTTGGCATTTTCGTAGTCGCCATTTTTGACAAAAGATTCAACGGCTTTCATATTGTAGCCGCCATATTGACTCACGTGTTCGTAGTTAAACTTGGGTGCTTTTGTCCAGATTTCATTTTCACTGTCCCACGCACCAAAAAATTCATCGTCTTTTGGAAAATTATCAATTCTGAGTGAGGGATCAGAAAAATCAAAATCATCAAAATTAAAAATTGTTTCTGCTGTATCCTCATTTTCCGCCAAAACAGGTGCGGAAAATGAGAATATCGGCATAACTGATAAAAAAATCGTAAAGCATAAAAGCAGGCATATAGATTTTTGCGATTTCATAATATGAGCCTCCTTTTACAGAATAATGAGAACAGCTTTTACAGTTGTGCCCTTTGTGCAAACCACTGCTCTTTTGTGGCTACGCATAAAATCAAGCGTGGTTCCCTGAGCTGCAGTTTGTGCCTTGGTGTCATAAACATATATTGGCGGAGTGCCTCGCTGTCTTATTTCAAAATTGTTTTCTCTGCCGTCTTCTGTGGTAAAGCTCAAAATATCTACCCAACGATTGAGCGGCTCGGAAACAATGTTATATTTTGCATCAGCAACAAAGCCTGAATATACGGTATACATTTTGTTGTCAATTCTTGACGGAGGCACAGGATCGGAGCTAACAAGAAGCTCAGCACCATCGAGACGGTCGAGAGAATCCAACGAATAGCAAATCAGGTCACCGGGTTTGAGTGATGAAAAGTTGAACTTGCTGGATGTGTCGATAGAAACAACCTTTTCGGTTTTGCCGGTATCGGTTACAAGTGTGACATATCTCATGGCATCGCCATTTTCATCCATTTTGCTTGTTACACTTTCAACAAGAGCTATTTTGCTTGTGGTAGAAATGCTACCTGTTGTTTCAAAAACCATAACCTCTCTGATAACAATCAGGTCAACACAATATGTGTCTTCATTGTAAACATATGAAGCAACATAGTAGCTTCTGCCGTGACTCATTTTGATTTTTGTCATATAGTCGGCATCAGAAACACCTTTGTTTGACGGAACACAAATTGCTTTGGTTGTATCGCACACACCAAACGCACCGCCCGATGTGGCACCAAAGGTACGCTCGTCGGAATTGTAAGTTTTGGAATATGGTGAACCAACCTGCTCGGGAACATCGATGTGTGTTATTTCACCGTTTGAATTAAGCTTATATTCAACAACATAATATCCCATACCCGAAACAATTGCATCAATAGCACTTTTAGTATCTTCGCTGCTCATTTTTGTTCCAAGATAGTTGATGTTATTGGAAAGAGTGTATGCTTCTATGCCTGAATTTTTTGCAACAAGAGAAACAATCTCTTCATCGTCGGGGTCTTCTGCCTGTTCGGTTTCATCTGCGATGGCACCGGGAATGAGCATTTTAACCTGAGCCGCACCAAGACCGGACTGTTTGGTTGCAACAATAGCACCATAGAGCACAGCTCCATCGGTTTCTTCAATGCGGGCAACTTTGCCTTCAAAGTTCAAAAACGCTTCAACGGTTTTGCCAACCATAATTTCACCGGAATAGCCATTTTCAACAGCATATTCTGTGCCATCTATGGTAATTGTGGGAGAAGAGACACCGCCGGCTTCGCTTATGATTCCGGTAACAGAGCCCTTTCCTTTCACAACATAAATGAGCTTATTGTCAAAATCTGCATATATGCTGACAACATCACCATTTTTAATTTCTTCGGGTTCAATTTTGTTGCCATCGCCATCACGGAAATAGAACTGAACAGTTTTGTCGGTTCCGTCAAAACGCAGAGCCTTTTGTCCATTTATGGTTTTGTTGGCACCAAGAACAAGATATTTGCTCTCGTAGTTGATTGTTTCAACAACACCGCTCTCGTAGCTGTCGATGAAAATAACATCTGCGGCTTTGTTGCCATCGTTGCTGATAACGGTTACCGAACCGTTTTTCATATTCTTTGCTGCAGTTTTGCAATCGGATATTCTGCCGTTATAAACAAACACTGCATCATCCTCTACCGCAATTTCTTCATCTTCAAGGTCATCAGAATATGTGATTTTTGACTCTGTGAGTCCTGTTACATCTTCAAAACCAATTGTTGTAACAATGTTATTCTCGGTTGGAAGAACAGTTTCAACTGTGTAGGTTCCGCCGTTTGTGGTGCTCACATACACATCAATCTCATAACCAAGATAGTTCTCGGCACCCGAAGTGCCTGCTTTCATAAGCATATCGTAAAAAGATATTTCGCCCTCTTCGATTTCGGGAATAGCACTATCCAGATAGGTGTTGTAGTTAGATTCAACAATGCCTCTGAGCTTAACCATACCAACTTTTTTGTTACCAAGAAGTGTGTCACGGGGTGTAACATCGCTCACATAATACTCCTCTTCGGGAATTGCCTGCTCCATAATGCCGATGTCGAGGCAGTTATAGAAAAGCTTCATTGCATCTGCATAGGTGAGCTCGGTCGTGGCATCAACACCCTTGGTTATGCCAAGACGAGCGGCAACTGCACTGTAGCCCACCGGATAGCCGCCTTCCTGATCGGCATAGATTGTGTAACCAAGTGCACCAACAAGGATTTTGAGAGCTTCGCTATAGGCGATTGTTCTGTCGGGGGCAAAACCTGTTGTGCCGTTGCCGGCAACAATTTCAAGACTGTGAAGCAGGTTGATGTAGGTGTTTGCCCAGTGCTGGGAAGTAACGTCTGTGTAGTAGTTGGCACTACCCATCTGATAGGCAATGCGTTCCATATTCAGAAGTCTGACGGTAAGCTTGGCAAACATAGCACGCGAAATGGGTTCGCCAAGCTTTGATTCATCCTCCAAAAGACGGAATGTTTTAACATCCATAAGTTCTTCGTTATTTAATTCTGTTTTGGCAAATGCATTTATTGCAAGAGTTGGCACAATAAGCACTACAGCCAAAATCAAAGCAATTATTCTGTTTTTATTAAGCATTGTTAGCCTCCTTTGCAATTGTGCTCAGGATATAAATGATTTTTGCACTTTCAGCTCTTGTTAAATTGTTGAAAGGACGGAATGAGCCGTCTTCGTAACCATTGAGGATTCTTTCGTTTGCAAGATATGCCACAGCTTCAGAAGCATACACGCTAACGGTGTCGGAGTCGGTGAAAATCAGCATATTATCGATCTCACGCTTTTTAGCTATTGCTCTGTAAAGCATAACTGCTGCGTCCTGTCGAGTGATAGATTTGCCAATTCCAAAGCTGCCGTCTGCATTACCGGTAACGATGCCTTTGGAGTATGCTGCAGAAATAAAGGGGTGATACCAAGCATTTTTGTCGCTGTCGCTAAATGTAACATCCGATTCATCATCGGCTTCGGCACCAATTGCTGCAACAATAAGCTTTACAAATTCCTCTCTTGTAACCAAATCGGAGGGGCGGTAATTATCTGCCTTACTGATAACACCATCTTTTGTGAGAGCATCAATATACTCATATGCCCAGTGGTCATTTGGAACATCTGTAAAGAATGTGCCTGAAGGTGATGCAACTGAACCGTTTTCAACTGAGGGAATGTCATAGTCTTTTGCCGCAACTGAGCCACCGGATGCACCGCCGCCGAAGCTTGAAGAACCACCGGAACCACCTGCAGAAACTATGCCTGCAACAGTTACCTTGAAAGTTTTGGTTATTGATTCGTAGCCATCACAGCTGAGTGTTGCAGTGAGGGTAACAGTTTTGTTTTCGTTTTTAGCTCTTGTAACTTTACCTGTTGTGCCAACAACTGCAATAACCGACGAATCGCTGGATGTCCAGCTTATATCACCAATAAACTCGCCTTTGGCGGGCAGGGTGAGATTTTTGCTTGTTGTGGTGGGAATGGAGAGTGCATCAAGACTAAGCTCCATTGCCTGTTGGTTAGTAACAATGTTGTTGTAGAGCTCAAGAGTTGCAATTTTGATGGGATTTTCGGACTCAAAGGTAAAGCGTGCATATTTGCACTTTACCGATTCAAAGGCAAAGGCTTCACGCACAAGGTCACCTTTTGATTCGCCTGTATACACCGTTTCCCATGTTTCGTTGTCTTCAGACACTTCGAGCTTGATTGAAGAAACGTTTTCTCCGCTTTCAACAACAAGTCCGGAATTTATTTCTGTTACTTTTGAAAATTCGATATTAACGGTTTTTTCACTATCTTCTTGTGATGTTTCCCAATATGTGACAACATCACGTGAAAGAGCTTTTCTGATGCCGCTTGTGGATGATGTTACATCTGCCGATAAAATAAGATTATCGGAAAAACCTCTGACAACTTCAATGTCAAATGCACGTGTTGCCTTTGCATTGCCTTTTGTTGAAGTTACAGTAAGAGTTAGCGGAGTAACCGCTTTTTCCTGAGGAGTGAACGAGAGAATATAGTTGTCAATTTTGGCAACATCTGTTGCACTTGAACCGTCACGCTTTTCGATCTCCCAAGTAAAGTTACCACCGCCATCCAACTTTTTGGGAAGGTGAATATTTGTGGCAACCATAGCTTCCGGCTGCTCGGTGAAGTAGCCAAATGTGAGGCAAGCTCTGGAAGCGGAGTGCAAAACATCATAGTCAACATAGTCCTGATTTGTCCAGCCTTTTGTGTTGCGGACAATGGTTATGTCAAACACCTTTTCACGGGTAGTGCCGCTTGTTTCACTTTCGGGTGTTTTAGAAATTTTGGCTGTGAGTGTAACGGGAATTGAGTAGCCATAAAAAGCATTTTCGTTAACAATTGCAGTTTGGCTTTCTGCATCGATTGTAATAACATCGGGGTTTGAAGAAGTCCATTCAATAACGGTGTCGCCGGTTCCGATTGAGGGAATATAAAGATTGTTGTTTACAGCATTAATCTTCTCGGAAGACATATCTTCAAACACAAGGTCTTTGTATGCCTTGGTAACATCTGTGTCGAAGTAGACAGTGATAGAGTCGAATGCTGATGCAGCAACATACTTGTCACTGACATAAGAGGCATCACTAAAACGTATTTTAAGATATCTGTAATCTTTTGAGGTGTCAATGTATGTTGGACGATACATATGCTCAAATACAGTCCAAACGGCGTTTCCGTCGGGAATCTTTGTTTCGGGACCAACGGTATAATATGTTGTCACCGGATCCCAGGAATCACCATCTGCAGAGAGTTCAAACTCAAAATCGGTTGCAAGCTTGCTACTTGCCATTTGCAAAATTGCCTGAGCATCAAAGCCTGATATTGCATCATCAAAGGGACCTACAATCATAACAGGTCTAACATTAACGTTAACGGGCACAATACCTGAAGCATCTGTCTGGAAAGGCCATTTGTAGCCAAGGCGAATGTCGCTCCAGTTTTCAAAGTCAATTTTGTCACCATATATGCCTGCGGCAGGCTCTTCTGCCGTGGTTTCAAAATTGTGTTTCCACTTATATACTTCATCCTCGCTATAGCCGGCTTTGATAACAGTGAGCGGATATTTAACTTCTGCAGAATCTGCCCCGTTGCGGCTTATTGTGAGAGTAAGAGTAACGTTTGTTGCATTCTTGCTTTGCGGAACAAAAGAAAGCACGTTATCTGTGATACCGGCTGCCTCAGTCGAAGAAACACTCCACTCAAAGGTGCTGCCGCTTTCACTTTCGGTTGGTAATGTGATGGGTGCACCAACCGCATTCTGATCCTGATTTGTCAGATATGAGAAAGGCATAAGTGCATCGTAGTCAACAAAATCCTGAGCTGACCAGGAATCGGTGCTGCGACGAACTTCAACGTCAACTGTTTTGGTGGTTGTTTCGATACCGTCCGAAATTGTAGCTTTCAGGCTAACCGGAATGGTGTAGCCATAATATTCATCGTCTGCAATTGTGATAACAGCATTTTCATCAACGTCAACCAAAGCAGAATTTGAAGATTCCCACTTGATTTCGGCACTACCCTGCCCCGAGGTGAGTGTGGTACCATCGTTAATTTCTTTTTCCATATCATCTAAAGATGAGTATGTTCTGAGCACGTCACCATACATATTGCCGGCGTAAACTGAAAAATCACTGATGGTTGTGTCGGTATCGATTATTGTGTATTCGTTCAACGTGGAATTTGCAACAGTCAATTTGGTTGAGGTTGCATTACCATAACCATAGTAGCCATCGGCTGTGCCGGTGAAGCCTGCAGTTGATGCAGAGAAATTGGTGTTGACTGTCCAAGGTCTGAGGTCAAACTCAAAGCCGTAGAAAGCGGAGTTTTTGGCAGAAACAGGGTCTGCACCTTCTCCTGTGAATTTTTCGACTTCATCAAGATAAACACTTGTAGCATAATTGAATTTGTCAGTTTGTGAGCTTGGTGTAAGCTTGATCACCACTGAAATTTTATGCTTTTTGCCAAGTTCGAGACTTCCGATTGAAGTCGCATTTTCAAAACCGGAGGTTGTAGCATAAAGATTACCCTTGTTGTCCACTTTTATTGCAGGAATGTTTCTGCCGGAGAATGAACCTGAAAGGTGAGTGGAAACATAACCCAAAATTTCAAAAAAGTTTGTTTTGTATTGAAGGTCAAACTCATAGGTCATAACAGCAGATTCTTTTTTCTGAGAAATAGTGTTCAGATTGGCACTGCTGCTTGCCTGCGAATCAACTAACGCTACTCTTGCATAAAGGTCAGAAGATGTGGAATAAAAGTTTTGTCCTACAATAGATTTGTTATCATTACCGGTGCTTTTTACGTTAAGAAGATAACCTTTTGATTTGAAAAGAACATTCTGAGTGTTAGAATTGCTTAATCTCAAGTTACCGGATGTTGTGTTTCTTACGTTTTTGTTGAATATAAAGTAGTAGCTGGCATCTCCCTCTTTGGAAGATCTTCCTTTTCCATTCATACACATTCTTTTTACAATCTGCGTATCGGTGGTATCCTCATACGAATTAGCTGTTGCACCTTCAAAGCCTATCAGCTCACCTAATTGGTAGCTGTCTGCCGCTTTGGTCAAGGTCTCGGTTGAGGGAGAAAATGCTAAAGCAGTGAAGATGAATATAGCAAGAGTAAGTATTGATGTAACTCTCTTTAAAGTTATTTTCACCATGCTTTCCATCCTTTCGTTGTTGTTTTTTTGATTCATTTTGTAGGGGTGGGGCTTGCTCCATCCGTTAATAATCGGTAAGAGTAAGCCCTTGCCCTACAATCAACAATTGATTTGGTTAGAATTTTGTTATCGTCATATTGATTGAAACCGCAGGCGAAGTCGAAATATCTTTTAAAAACTCGGCTTCGCCTGTGACAAATGTTTGTTAATTCAAAGTATGTTTAGTCTAAAACTGTTGATTTTGCGAGAGGTGTTATTCTTCTGCTTCATATATTTCGGGTTGTATAAAGGAAGTTGACTTTCCAAGCGGTGTTATTGTGCCAATATCATCTATGAGCATAACTTTAAGTTCACTACCTATCTGATAGACTCTTTCTATTTTTTCAATTGTTTCACTAATACTTCCGTTAACAATTGATAAATCTTTTATCTTTAATCCTTTTAATTCACCTGTTTTATCGTATGTTGCCAATACTAACTTACCACCCGATATAGTTGCATCTGATGTGGCTTCAGCCGCAACAGTAACCATTTGATTGGCCGGTATATTTGCTGTATTTACAGTAGATGAAATAAAGAAATTAATGTTTTCACTGTCAGTAGCAGATGCAACTTTTTCACTGCATGCATTTCCTGCTTGTACTATAATGTCATCAACGTAAAAATCTACATTTTTAAGCTGGTATTTCCAATCAATAGCGCTGCTGGGTTGTAAGCTTGTATCGCTACTGTTATATCCGCCAACATAATAATTATATTCATCACCTTTATCTGTTATAAGATTTTTGTAAAAATCAGCGTTATTAAGTTGCTCATAAGTGTAGGGATAAAACTCAACATCGAATTCTTGGAATTTATAGTTGCTTAATGTTTGTGCAGCTTTTACCAATGTATTGTAGATATTTTCAAATTTTGAATTTTCATTTGAATTATCTTTAATATATATTTTTTTATAAATATCATATGTGCCGGCAGTTTCAGAATTTTCATAAGTTTCCATAACGATGACAAATGTATATTCTTTGCCTTTTTCAATTTTTCCGATTTTTGCACTGTTATATGCTAATGGACCAGATGTTATATATCCGTCTGTATCTATTCCCAATACATTATAGCCTACGCCGGAGAGTAATAATTTAAATACTGTCTGCGGAATATCTGTGTTTTCATTATACTTGATATCAAACATATAACTCATAGTGCTTGTATTGTTAAAGCTTACACCTGAATTAGGTTTAATTTGAAAAGTAGGCACTCCTTTCTTCTGACTGAAGAAATATTTTCCTGCATGGTTTGTAGTATAAAAGCGATATGCACGAGTCTTAAAATCAGCCATTAATCGTGGATAATATGAGTCCATAGCGAAACAGTTTGTTCCGCGCATTGAGGTTGCAGATGCATCATCTCTTTTGTATTTACCTGTTTGTGAATCATAATTGTAAAGGAAGTACAATCCTCTTGTTTTTTCTGAGTTTACAAATGTTTGAGACTTATTTGTTACACTGTCTCCTGCTTTCTGATTAACAGCGTTATCAGTAGAATTTCCAGCAGTCTTTTTTACGATCTCTTCCCCATAACTATACCCATACTCCGCCTGTGCTATAATACAAAAAGATGAAAGAAGCATTGTTGCAATAATTGTTAGTGCCATTAATTTTTTCAACATTTTTCATTCCTCCTGAAATTTTAAATATTTAATATTTTTTATTTAAACAGCCGAAGCTGCAACAAAAATGATAAAATGTTCAACTAAGATGTTTTAGGTTATATTACATTTAACCTAAAAGGGGTACCCCTTTTAGAAAATTATTTAGATAAATTTTGCACTTTCGTGCAAAGCACATCGTAGGGGCGGTTCACGAACCGCCCGCGGGACAAACGCGTGTGTCCCCTACAAGCCAAATGGCGAATTTAGCTGAAATTAATTGCGTTGCAATTAATTTCTACCACGGAATAAATTCATTTCCTCTGAGCTTAAATAGTGCCTCAACAAAGAAATAGTCGCCATATATTATCGGAATATGTATGCCTTTGCCGTTTTTGCCATGGTAGCGTTCTGTGCCCATTTGAACAATGGAATCTTCTTTTTCAGACCAATCACAGAATTTTTCTTCCATAGCTTTGAGAAGCTTTATTGCGTGTTTCATATAAAGTGATTTTTCAAATTCGGGAACCTGGTTTGCAATTTCAATTAGTCCGCAAGCTGCAATTGCTCCGGCTGTGGAATCGTAGATAACAGGTTCTTCGGGACAGCGGAAATCGCATTTTGGCAAATAATCATCACTCACGCAGGAAATAAAGTAGTGAGCAGCTTTTTTTGCTGTGTCAAGATATTCTTGTTTGCCGGTGTGAATATATGAAAGAACAAAGCCATATATTGCCCACGCCTGACCTCTTGACCATGTGGATTCTACCGCATAGCCCTGACCGTAGTTAATGTAGTAAGGCTCGCCTGTTTCAAAATTGTGGTATGCAGTGTGAGTTACGCTGCCATCGGGGCGAACGTGATCGCGCATTACCATATCGGCATGATTCATTGCCATTTGTTTGAAACGGTCATTGTTGGTCTCACGGCTCAGCCAATAGAGCTGAGGAATGTTCATCATTGTGTCAATAATTGTCATATTATTGATATCATCAAGATTGAAGGGCAATATAAACTTGCCATTTGGAATATATCTTGATGCAAGAGACTGTCCGGCAATAAAATTGCGTACCCTCGATTGTTTGTTACCTGTGATGCGATAGTTAACACCGCTTAAGATGTGCCACCTGAAGCCAACATCGTGTTCGATTTTGTCGAACAATCCGAAAACTTCGTCCATAAGCTCTTCGGAGCGTTCTGCAGTCTGCTTGTATACATCTTTTTTTGTGTCGATATACATAAGCCACATCAATCCGCCCCAGAAGCCGTTGCACCAGTGTATGGGCAGAATTTCCATCTGATTGTCGTGCACCCCGTCAACTGTTGTGTACGGAATTTTATCTCTGCTTTTAACTGCTGTGCGGCTAAGCTTTGTGTCGAGTTTTGCCCAGGTTTCGTCGATCCATTGTTTGTTTTCGCTTAAAATCTTTTCCATAAACAACCCCCATTATTATTTTTTTATATTGTACATTCCAAGATATTTTGAAGTGTTTGCAATCATTCTGTCAAACAGTTCTCTGGCTTTGTTAAGAGGCAAACGTGTGAGAGGATCGTTGGCAAAAACAAGAAATGCCTTATCAATGTCTCGTTCAACAATTGCATCAACAAGAAGCTGTTGACCTCCGCTTATGCGGCTGATAAGAGGATATATTTCTTTTGGAACACCATCGGCGAACACAGGCTTTAATGAATTTGCTCTGAATGTGGCATTTGTTTCGACAACGGCCCCAAGGGGTAAGTTGGGCACCTGACCCACATTTGGAATGTTTACATTTGTTACAAGGTCTTTCAGCCCAAGAAGAGCACGAATCTGGTTAACACCCTCTTCACCTGTTGGTGAGATTTTAAATTTTTCTTCGCCGCTGATTAATCTTTCTGCTCTTTCCAGACGAGATTTAAGGTCATCTTTTCTCCACGAAACCGGAGTGAGACCAAAGCCCCAATCCCAAACCTGATCGGGATTGTCGAGATACCAGCTTCCGGGGCAGAACTCTGCCAAATGACGGTCGCCTGCTGCGGCAATGTAGCCATAGCGTAGGAACAAATCAAACTTTACTTTTTCTAAGTGACGCCACGCATTGTTGATATGCTCAATGTCGAGCATATAATCATAGCCGTTTTCTCTGTGCTCCTCGGCAAATTCACGATATATGGGGAAAAGATCCATATTGTTGTATTGGGCAGATGTGAGCCATGTGAAGTGGTTAACGCCAATAACATCAGAACGGATTTCTTCTCTTTTAACACCTTTTATGCCGAGTTTTTCGTCAAGCATTTTTGCAAGAAGTGTCTGGGTGCCAAATACTTCGTGACAACATCCGAACGCTTTGATTTTGGGGAATGTTCTGTAAAGCACATCGGTGCAAACCGTCATGGGGTTTGTGTAGTTAATAACCCATGAATCAGGGCAATGCTTTTCGATTTCTTTTGCAATTGTCTCAAACATAGGAAGTGTGCGAAGTGCTCTGACAACACCGCCCGGTCCGGTTGTATCACCAACCGACTGATAAATTCCGTATTGTTCTGGCAGGTGCACATCAGACTCCATATCGTCGAATGTGCCGGGAAGAATTGAGATTATAACAAAATCGGCACCGTCAAGAGCTTCATCAATTGTTTTAACGGCAACATATTTCCAATCGCTTTCTTCAATTCCGTTGCCAATCTGTTCGTTATGCTTTGCTGCTTCAAAATCGATGTCATAAAGATATATGGTGCCGCATATGTCTTTGGCAACTGCCAAGTCACTCATAAGACCCCACGCCCAGTTACGTGAGCCGCCACCTATGTAGGCGAATTTTAAATTTTCAACTCTGTTGTCTATGTAGTTCATTTATTTGCCTCCATTTTTTATGTCCAATGTTAATACTTATTCTCAGCTCATTCCCAATCAAAATTCTTTTCTATTTCGGGATAAGGATTAACCTTGAGGTGTTCTGCCAAATCTTCTCCGGCTCTGGCTCTGTCCATAAAGTCAAGGAATTGGGTGAAATCCGGAAGCTTATGACGGTGGAAACCGGGTCTGAACCATGCACCGGCATTATCTTCGCATCCGAGATATTTGTAGCACTCCTTTACCGCAGCAAAATTCTGCCACGCACCAATTGGGTTTATCCAATAATCCTGCATACCCTCACACTGGAGATAGTAACGAGGAGCAATGAGTGCACCAAAATAGTGCATATCGTAAGGAAGTTCGTTTTCTTTGCCAACATAATCCCAAAGCTTTGGCCCCATCCATGACGGAAACATTTCGACCATTGTGCCAATGCGTTCTGTGTCGCCATGCCAACCAAGACCGACAACATAACAGCGATGTGAAACTGCACCGTGACAACCGCTGTTGTTGGGGCACACATATTTTATTCTTTCATCAACTGCTCCGGCAAGCAAAACTGTTTTGCCGCCTCGGGAGTGACCGGTTATGCCAACCTCTGTTTCGTCCACATAATCCAATTTTTCAAACACATCCATACAAACACTGTAGCCCCAAGCCCAAGCAGAAATTGCTGTAAAATCAGGACATTCGGGATACACCTCATAAAGAGGACCTCTACGCTCTTTTGTGTCGTAGGCAAGGTCGAGTCTGTTGAAGCGAGCGGTAACATAGCCTCTGTCGTAAGCTTCTTTAACAGTGTCACTTTCTAAATTTTCAAAGCAGTCATCGCCTGTGAGAAGCACCGAGTATTTGTCTTTGCCTTTATCGTTTGTTATGATTTGCAAATTAAAGGTAACGTATTTATCGGGCTTTCCTGCCTTTATCTTATACCACTGAGCACAACGTCCTGGAACGGGTTCGTTGTTCATTTCTTCAAATTCAACAAATTCAGGTCTGGGAGGCATACCGCCATATTCAAAATCTACAATTTTTTGGCGTATTTCATCCTTCCTTTCAAGCCATTCTTCTTTAGTCATTCTTGTGCCGTCTTCTTTAAGAAACGGGTCAGGCATTTTACCTAAAAATTCCACTTTTCTCATAACATAATCACCCCAATTTGTATATATTTTAATTATATTTGTAGGTAAAGATAATAGTCAACAACAAAATCAAATTTTGCACCAAAAATTCTTGTTTTTTGGCAAAAAAACAACCAGCGAACAAAAAATTCTTCTTTTTGTCAGCCGGTTGTTTATAATTTTTAAATTCAAAAAAACATTTTTTCCCATTCATTTATTAGCTTTTCACACTCTTTTTGAGTTGGAACTTTATCGGGGAATGATACTTCAAAAACATAGGGGCCTTTGTATCCTTTTGAATCAAGAGCGGAAACAATTTTTTTCCAATCATTTATTCCTCTGCCGGGATACCAATGCTTTTCATCTATGCCGTCAAAATCGGAAAGGTGGGTGGTGATAATATACTCCCCTGCTCCTTCGATAAAATCAATATTATCCTCTTCGAGAAGATGGTTTGAATCAAAGCATATGCCAACGTTATCTCGATTAACGTTTTTCATAATGTAGAGGTGTTCGCTAAGACCATTGCCTATGCAACGAGGCTTTAAGGTTTCCACCGCAACGCTGATGCCAAGAGGTTTGCAAAAATCGCACAGCTTTTGAACATAGTCAACAAAATTGTCGAGTCTTTGCTGTCTCTCCTCAGGAAGCACACGAAGGCTGCCGTGAATAACAACAATCTCTATGCCACATTCCGAAAGCATGGTAATGAGCTTTTTGGTGTTTTCGAGAGTTTTGTTTCTTTCTGCTTCATCAAGGGAAGCCGGAATAAACGGAACCGGAGGCTCATCATTGAAAGGAATGTGATATGAGCGTATTGCAACGTTATACTTTTTGGAATACTCAATGAGCTTTGGCACATCTTCCTGAGTGAGTTCAAATGAGTTTGGTATTCTGAAATCTGCTCTGCAATATTCAACACAACTAAAAAGTCCTGTTTTGAACACTTCTTCATTTGCATTTTTTATGGAAAGTCCATATTCTTTTCGCATCATTTTTCCTCCAATGGCTCAGTGTGCGAACAGGTGTATTCGCCATTTTTTACACATTCTATAAAATCTTTTTCATCGGCGAGACGGTGGTTAAAGCACACACTCGCAAATCTTTTTGCAGATGCACCACGGTGATTGTCACTGCCGCAAAGCTCTTTTAAACCGTAGGCTTTAGCATAGTATGATGCAAAATCATTTTGGAAGTCACTCATATTTGAGTTAAAGCTTTCAACAGCATCAACATCACGGGGCATAAGTCTTATCATATCGATAGAATATGCGTTGGCACTTTCACGAAAAGGATGAGCGTGCACAATAAAGCCACCGCTTTCGTGAACAAGCTTGCAATATTCTTTGGGTGAAATTTCCACACATTCCGGATGATCATAAAGCCACTGTTTGCTAAGTCCGTAGGTGAGAAAATCGGTGCCACCAAAGCAATATTCCCAACCATAAAATACGTCAATGCCAATTTTTTTGCCCTCTGCGAGTGCATTGTCATACCCTGCAAAAAAGGCATCAACCCTATCTTTCCATGGCAAATCTTTTGGAACAGTGGTGTTGCCGTTGAGGAAATGGTCGGTAACAAATATGCCGGTGTAGCCGAGGTCTTTATATACTTTAACCATATCTGCTGCAGCTACTCTGCCGCATTTGCTTGATTCTGATGTGTGTAGATGAAGTTCGTATTTGTAGTTCATTTTTGGCTCCTTTTCCTGTAAATTATTGTTTACCCACGTAGCGATTAGAGATTAGAGAATAGTAAATAGGAACGCTACAGTTTAATTTACGCGTTGTAGGGTCCGGAGTCCTCGACGGACCCTACAGAGGCAGGTCTCTACAACGCACAAATTAAATTCATTGATTGTAGGGAACGGCGGTTTCCGACGTTCCGAAAGCGGTGCATCGTAAACGCTGCACCCTACGCTACACCTCATCCACCGCTAACGCTGTCCCCCTTCCCCTCTAAGGGGAAGGCTTTGCTAAACAATAATTTAATTAAATTTTCTCTTTACAGAGTTATTAAACAAAAACAGATCAAACTCGGTGCTTATTTCGAGTTCGATTTTTGAGAATGCATCAACAAGCTCATTAAGTAGATTTTGCGCTTTATCGGTATCGCCAAGGGAATGTGCAAGCAAAATGTTTGCATACCTCGAGCAAAAATCTGTATGATACCAAAGAAGCTTCCACGATTTGGCAACTGTTAGATTATCATCGGAAAGATGTGATTGTGCAACCTTTCTAAAATCTGAGCACAAGCTCATAACTTCGCGGAAGCCCTCCTGAGCCTCAGGGTTATCTACCCAGTTTTTAACAGCAATTTTCTTTTTGCTTCCGAGGTCACCATCAAGGTCGACAATGTTCATTTTGGTCTGCAATAATTCAGGGCTCATAAGTTCTGATATTTTGCTTAAATAGTCATAGGCAAGAGCGTAGTCTGAGCCATAAGAAGCTTTAAAATATTCTGTAGTGAATGAATCAAACTCAACTGTTTTGTCAAACATTGATGCGGCATATATGCTCATTGGCAAGCCATTGGGGAAGAAAGAGCGTTGAGTCTGGTCGCTCATCATACCGTGAATATTAAAGCTTTCAAGACTCTTTACATCATCGAGCCAAAGCTTAGATAATCGCATAAATCCGGGGTCATTATATTGCTGAACATACATATGATATTCAAACACGAGCATACGTCCGTCGAAAGCACGCTTCCAGTCGTCAATAAATCTCATACGAAGCGGAAACGACTGTTCTACGCTATATTTGTTTTTGACATACGGCGGTGTTTCTCCCACATAAGGTGTGTGGTCATATGGCTTAGAAAAATCTCTTCCGCCAATTGCCGTCATCATATAAAAACGTTCAGGATTTTTAATTTTTTCATAAATGGGTGCCCAGAGGGTGTCGACATAGAGAATAAAAACAATTTTTGTGTCGATGCCAAGGCGTGTGAATTCTTCGTCAACTTCATTAAGAAGCTTAACATAAAGGTCAGACACGCGTTCATTAATACAATTTTCACATTCGCACTGATTGTTTGTGCAGTCGGCAAGCCAGATATGAAGAAAATCTATATACGGCTTTTCTCTCATATATCCAACAAGCCAATCAACAAGTTTTTTACGTATTCTTTTGTTGGAATAGCAAAGATGGGTAAAGTTTGGTGAACCAAGATACAGCTCACGTTTGCCGTTTATGATGGCAATATCCTGTCTGGCTTCTTCAGTGAGTTCGTAGGTGTCGTTAATGGTTTTGTAATGAATACCGTATGGTTCAAGAAGATAGCCGTGACCGAGAGCGTGAAGCTGGAGGCCGCATTTTTTGATTAGTAGTTCAATTTCTTTTACCTTCTCCCCTACCTGTTCAAACGATACATTTTCATCTTCCAAAACCGTGTTGGTGTCGTGCTTATACCAACGGCTCATATAGTTATATGGTATTATCTGTTCCATCATGAACATATTCATGCCAACCTTTGGTGACCAGATTATGGTGTCGCGAATATGCTCAAAACCTACAGCACCCTCAATACATTCTCCACGGAAAGGATAATCTGCCTTTTTGCGATATACATAGGAAAACTCAGACATTTTTGTTTGGGGAACAATTTCGCCATCGTCTCCCGGACGCAAAAATGCACAGCCTGCAGCTCTGAGGTATGCATATACAGACAAAAGTATGCTGCGAATGTTGCTTCCGGCAATTATGCCGCTGCCGTTTTTAATGTCAATGCAGACAACATCATCACAAGCAGGGTCAATAACATCTGAGCTATCGTAGCCAAAGTCAGAAAGCAAACCAAGCTTTATTTCGCCATCTGTTTTAGCCGGTTCCACACTACTTGTGACAACAATATCCTCGCAAAAGCCAAGGTCCATTTTGTCTAAATATTTTTTTAGTTCTTCTGCCGCATAAAGGGCAGTTTCGTCGTTGTGCCATGTTTTTATTATCATAATTGTGCTCCTTATCAAACCAACTGTGTTGATAACATATTTTTATGAAAGTTTTCTCTTTACCGAATTGTCAAACAAAAATAAATCAAATTGAGCACTGATTTCAGGCTCAAGCACCGAAAAAGCATCTGTCATTTGTGCAAGCAATTTTTTTGCTTTTTCTTCATCACCAAGAGATTGCGTCAAAAGAATCTCTGCATATTTATGGCAAAAATCAGTGTGATACCAAAGCAGCTTCCACGATTTTGCAATCGTAGCATTGGGGTGAATGCACCTATCCTTTGCAACGGGTCCGAATGAAGAAGCAACAGACATCGCTTCTTTGAATGCTGCTTGTGCCTGCGGATTGTTTACCCATTGTTTGATATGAGTCTTTTTTCTGCCGGAATCGGTGTCCAAATCGGTAATTGATAATTTAACCTGCAAAAACTCAGGATTTATTAGCTCCGAAATCTTTGTGAGATACTCTTTTGCAAGAACATAATCCTCGCCATATGAGGATTTGAAATATTCCTCTGTAAAGTTTTTGAAATCAGTTTCTTTATCAAACATTGTAGCAGAAAAAACGCTTACAGGCAAGCCATTTGGAAAGAATGAACGCTGAGTCTGACAACTTATCATTCCCGAAATGCCAAGATTGTCCATACATTTTATATCATCGTGCCACAGTCCGGAATGAAACATAAAGCCCGGATCGTTATATTGTTGGATATACATATGATACTCAAAGAAAATTATTGGACCATTAAAAAACGGCTTCCAATCTTCGATAAATTTCATACGCAGCGGAAACGATTGTTCCAGCGAATATTTGTTTTTCACATACGTGGGAGTGGCCGATTCATATTGAGACAGGTTATACGGCTTTGAAAAATCTCTTCCGCCAATAGCCGCCATCATATAAAACCGAGACGGATTC
Source organism: Oscillospiraceae bacterium (assembly GCA_015068985.1). GTDB lineage: Bacteria > Bacillota > Clostridia > UMGS1810 > UMGS1810 > RGIG1828. Next base: position 26,738 of record SVJL01000001.1, on the reverse strand, counting down.
CTGATTTTTTCATACAAAGGTGCCCAGAGAGTGTCTATGTAGAGCAAAAAAACCACTTTGGTGTCAAGATTGAGACGAGTAAGCTCTTCATCTAATTCATTCAAAAGCTTAACATACAGGTCAGACACTCGCTCTTTTATACAATTTTCGCACTCACAATGGTTGTTGTAGCTATCTGCCAACCAAACCTGAAGAAAATCTATGTGAGGCTTTTTTTGAACATAACCAACAAGCCAATCAACAACCCTGCGGCGTATTTTAGGATTAGAATAGCATAGCTGAGTAAAGTTTGGAGAACCCAAAAACAGCTCCCGCTTACCGCCTACAACAGCAATATCCTGCCGTGCTTCTTCCGTCAGCTCATAGTCATCATTAATTGTTTTATAGTGAATACCGTAAGGTTCCAGAAGATAACCGTGGCCGGGAGCATGAAGCTGAAGTCCGCATTTTTTGATTATGGGTTCTAATTTTGCTATCATCTCTCCCACTTCTTCAAAAGATACATTTTCATCTTTTAAAAAAGTGCTGCTTGTGTGTTTGTACCAACGGCTCATAAGGTTGTAGGGAATAATCTGTTGTATCATAAACAAATTCATACCAACCTTTGGTGACCAGATTATGGTGTCACGCACATGTTCAAAGCTCACAGCACCCTCAATGCATTCTCCGCGAAACGAAAAATCGGCTTTTTTGCGATAAAGGTGCGAAAAACACGACATATCTCTTTCGGGAATTATTTCTCCATCATCACCGGGACGCAGAAAAACGCACCCCGCCGCCTTCAGATATGCATATACAGACAAAAGAATACTGCGAATGTTGCTTCCGGCAATTATTCCGCTGCCATTTTTGACGTCAATATAAACAACATCATCACAAATTTCGTCATGCACGTCGGATGTGTCGAGCGAAAAATCAGAAAGAAGTCCGAGTTTAATTTCATCTTTTGTTATATAATTATCGTTTTCTTGTGAAAAGACAATTTTTTCACAAAATTCCGGATGGATAATATCGAGATATTTTTTGAGCTCTTCAGCCGCATAAAGTGCTGTTTCATCTTTTTTAAATAGCTTAATAATCATAAAATCGCTCCGGTAAATACGCAAAAGCCGCAGCCAAACATTTATTTTCGGATACGGCTTTTGGCTATTGATTAATAATTAACTTCATATGTTGCAAATACGGGTTGACGAGTTGACATATTGTCAAGAAGCATCACCTGTATCTGAGCTTTGGTAATATCGTTGGGGATAATGTCTGTTTCTAAGGGAACATCACAGTTTGCTGTTGTTTCAGGAATTGCCGCAGAAACAATATCGAGACCAACTAATTTTTTGCCGCTTCTTACTGCAAGAACAACCGTTACTCGCTGAACATCAATCTCACTATTGGAAAAATGAACTGTTGCACTGAGCTTTTTGCCTTTGAGCTGTGCAGCTGTGATAAGGCGGGTGGAGCCAACTGAGTAGTCAATTCCGGTAACGTCATAAGAATCGGCAGCTGTTTTAAATGTGATATGTGATTTATCGGTTTCCAAAACAGTGCCCGGATAATTTGCAGAAAGGTCAACCAAAACTTTGTAGGCAGCGTTAACATCAAGCTTTTGAGAAACCGATGCTATTATTGCATTATTTGCAGCATCAACCTCAAGAGCTGAAGCAGGAATAACAACATTATTGGAATCGGTTATTTCAACCATGCCCGTAAGGTCAGAGGCTGTAAGTTTTTCATTCATATATAATTTGAGTGCTGTGAGCTTTGTAACATCAGGATATTTGTCGGTGCTCTCTTCAGTATCATACATATATGTGATTTTGTTGATGCCGGTATACGTTGGAGCTTCACTCACTTTGACATTGTCGAGACTCAGACCCATACCTGCACCGCCACCGTAGTATATTCTGAATCCGTCAACTCTTTCGCCGATGGAAGCCGTGGTAGTATCGGTAACTGTTGTGTGAACAACCCAATTGCCCTGAGCATCCTTTTCAGACATTTCTAATTTGAACTTGGTGCACGTTGAGGTGGGTTCAAGAGTAATTTTAACATGCTGCCATTTTGACGGATCATAGGTTTTTTCACTGTCGCCTAAAATTACGCCACCGGAAGTGACAGAATAATTGTCAAAAAGTCGGAGTGTGTTATCGTTTTTCAAAAATGCACTTGAAACACCAATGGCATTGAAAATGATGTAAGTGGACGGATTTATTTTGAGGTCAAACTCAAAACTTCCTGAGGTTTTTACGCCCACAGATGAACCAAGCTGCACATTGATACTCGGAAGACTTGTTGCCCCCTTGGTGCTACCCACTTCACTGGTAATATTTGCAGCATAATCAGTATCACCATCAGGACCGCTTGCAGCCGAAACCCTGCCATAATAGGCATCGGGCTTAGCTTTCCAACGAGTAGCAAATGTGATTCTGTAGTCGGCAGTTTTAAAATTATAGTCACCGTATAAAATTATGGTGGAAGCATCTGCCACATAACCATTTGCCATATCGTTAAAGTTTTGGGTAAACTTGGCGTTAACAATGCTTTTTTGTACATTGAATATGCTTGTGTCAGAGGCAACACTGCCGTCAGCACCTATTACGTATACGGCGAGAGTGTGCTCACCAATGGTGAGCATACTCTCTGTTAATACGTTGCCATCTATTCTCGTGCCGTCGAGCTCTATAACAGTTTCGTCAATATTGCCGTTTGTGTCGAGCTCTACTGTACATTCAGTATTCTCGATTGTGATGCCGTTTGCCGGAGTTAGGATCGAAACCGATACGGTATCCTCTGCATATACAGAAGCAGGCACACAAATAATGAGTGAAAGAGTGAGTAATAAAGATATTATTTTTTTCATTGTCTGCCTCCTATTTCTTTACTATTGCCGCAAGCTCAAGCACTGAGTTCCATGTGTTTTGGTTATTCTTGAAGCCTTCGTAGCGAATGTATCTTGCTTTACGTTCAAACATATATGACTCGTAGTCTGTGCCTGTGAGACCTGTGCTCATGCCATCATATACAGTCACATAGTCTGCACCGTTTTCGGAAATCTGAATCTTGAATATGTTCTTTCTTGTGTCGCCCGAATATATGCCTACAGCCACACCGGAAATGTCGGTAACCTGACCAAGGTCAATTTCGCACCATACACCCTCACCCGTTGCTGCCCAACGAGTGTCAAAATCGCCGTCAACAAGACATTTTTCGTCGTTACCTGCCTGCTCCAGAATGGAAATTTCAGGAGTTCCATAAAGAGCTTTATAGCCTTCAGGAATTCCAACCTGACCGGTGAGACCGGCTATGAGAGAAGTTGTAACATTAATAACAGGGTCGTGATTTACGGTATATTTTACTTTGCGACCATCACTGCCGGCAACATACACATAGGTGGGCACATCTACCGATGTTGACTGCTCAACAATAACATCGCCATCGGAGCTTGTGGCCGTGATAACCGGAACGGGTGCACCGTAAGGAACTGTGATTTCGTAGTCGAATTTTCCTTTTGCAAAACCATCTATGGGAGTACCGTTTACATAAATCATATCAACACGGAGTTTATCTGCCTTGGCACCATCGGGAAGAGTCCAGTCTTTGATTGGAGTGTAGCTAATGTCGGCATAGGTGTCGAAGTCGCCATCCATAGGGCTGAGCTTGATTGTAATATACACATCACCACTGCCTTTGGCTTCGAGTGTGAGAGCCTTAACAGATGTGAATGTGCCGCCCTGAAGCTGACCCGGTCTTACAGGATCGGTGGGGAAACGCTGAACGTCTTCGCCAACATCACCAACAGTAAACTTAGCATCAGATGCATTGGTGAGCATATCAACACGAACAGACTTGCCGTTTTGGCTAAGGACTGCACCTTTACCGTCGGCATCAATATCAATTTTTGCTCTTGTGTGCATAAACCAATATATGGGGCTATTGTCCTCAAGGAGAGAAATCTCATCCTGAACAGTGAGTGTGCGTCTGTCATCACCAAGATAGAAGCCTCTTGTGTAGGAGCTTGTGTCATATTTATAGGTTTCGGAAAGGTCTATGAGAGTGTAGGCTGCTTTTTCTTTGCTTTCCATAGCAATAATTTCTGCCTTTGTGTCATATGCCTGACCACCGTAGTACTTACCGTCGATATCGGCTCTTGGGTTGATAACAACGCAGTTATGACCTTCAGGACGTTTTGCATAGAGTTCAAAGCCTGCAAAGCCGGTGTAGCCGCCGGCGATATTGTAGCTGTCTTTACCAAGGTCAACAGACCATCTTTCGCCCATTGTATCAAAGCAGAACGTACCTGTGTCAAAATGGCTGTTCATTCGGAGCTCGCCGCCCTTGAAGAACACTGTTGAGCCATCGGTATTGTACCATTCTTCTTTCATAGAACCAACCCATATGCCTCTGAAATATGAATCGAGAGGTGTTGAAGAAGCATCGGTCGCATTGTCGTCATCAGACGGACGATACCACATAAGAGTTCTGGCACCGTGAGTTGCATCCATACTTTCCATTTCGTAGTTCCATGTTTGCATAAGGCTGTCATCGTCAAGAAGCATAGCAAGTGCATAAACTGCTTCGCTTGATTTTTTGCCTTCGTCTGCATTATCTGAGAAATTAAAGCCAAAGTTACCGCTTTGCATATAAAGTCCCATATCAGCGACTTTGGTAACACCCTGAGGAGTCATAAAGTCGAGAGTTGAGCCTGTGCAGTAGTATAGCGGAATTAAAGTTGCACTTGTGAGATAACGAAGAGCATATTCCCAATATGCCATACCCTCTTCCCATGCACCATCGGGGAAATAGAGCATAATCGGATATTCGATAGCCTGAAGTGCACATTCTAAGAGATAGTCATAGTAGGGCTGATATTTGGTGTTGCCTTCTCTGCCGAATGTGAGGACGGCTGTGATAACAGCACCGTTACACACAAAGCCCCAGTTAGACTGAGCTGTACGCCATTCAGAACCCGAGAAATTGATGCCCTGATATCTTTCTACTGTGTGCTTGAGAGAGTGCTCCCATGTTTTGTCCATAATAATTTGCTTTTGCTCATCGGTGTAGTAATCATAGAACGAGTCAAACGCAACAGCCACACCATAGAGAAGCTCGGAGTTATCAAGATAGTGCTGAGCGGTATTCCAATCTTTCCACGCAAAACAATTTTCCATCTCTGTCCACGCACGATCAGCATATTTGGTGTCGCCGGTCATCATATAGGCGGCAGAAAGTGCAACAAGCCTTTCCATTATGTTACGGGTAGCAACAAGAAGTCGCTTTCCGTCGGGAATGTCATAAATCTGAACAGGTGTTGTCATATATTTGTCGGCCTGCTCCAAGGTGGTGGCAAGAGCCTCAGATACCACATCATTGGTGCGTGAGTTTGCCTTAATCTCACTAAGGGTTGCACTGTCTGTCATTATGCGAGGATGAACATTGCCACCCAGGTGTGAATCCATCATAGCATAAATATCGGCCGCAGTTTTGTGTTCAAACTGCATAAAACGATAAATAGAGTCGATGGGTTCTTTGGTGTTGTAGGTAAGCTCTGAATTGGTATATTTGAATGTTGTTTTGTCAAAAATGTGCATACCACGGTCGAGCATATAGGTGCGACCAAGAATATCTTGTGCAACGGAACGAACAGGAAGGTAAAGCACATCATCTTTGATTGCAACAGGCGAGTCGAGCTTATATTCCTTGCCGGATGCACTGATTGTGGCAGCACCAACAGTTGTTTTTGCATCGGTGCCGATTGTAACCTCATTTTCGTTCAAAACAACAGCAGTGCCAAAGGCTTTGCCAAACAAATCGGCAGGTATCATAAATGTGCCATTATCGGCTATATATGGATACCCCTCGGATACATCTTCATATTTGTATTTTTTGTGGTCAAATACAACTGAATTGATATCATCTTTGAAAACAACAGCATTGCCAATGTAGCCAAGAGCAACGGAGTCTTTCTCAAATACGGAGTTGAGTCCAAGAGATGAAGAAGATGATGAAGAGCCCGAACCTGACGGACTGTGAGATGATGAGCTACCGGAGGAAGAGGTACCACCGGGAGCAACGGTTTCTTCTGAATTTGTTCCTTCAGAATTTGTTTCTTCAGTAAAATCTACAACATTATTGCCACTGTAGATACGAATGTCGTCAAGGTAATATTCGATTGGGCCGCCGCCGGAGGATGTGCCTATACGAACCTTTTGAGGAGTGAATCTTCCGTTGGGAAGCTTTTGGGGAGAAACTGCTTCCACACCGTTGAGCCACACTGAATATGTGGCAAGTGTCATATCGTAGAGAACAGAAACCTTTGTCCACTTATTGTATGGAACCGAACCGCCTTTAACACCGCCGCAAATGATGCTGCTGCCGGTTACGAAAACGCCGGTGGTGGCTTTGCCGTTGGTGTCGGTGTAGGCAATGCTTATACGATAGCCATTGCGTATAAGGTAGAGGTTAAATTCTACAATAAACTTCCACTCATTTTGCATAGCCGCATCGTTGGCAATATCGATGAATGCGTCGCTAGTGTTGGTTCTGTTTTCGTAAAATACTGTTGGATGATCGGGATCATCAAGTGTTCTGCGTTCCAGAACATTGTTTTTCGGAACCTGGGTGTAAGAGTTATTTGTGTCAAAGTCTACTATATTATATACAGTAACTTCTTTATTAAGATCAATCTGAGTTGTTTCTGCAAATGTTTTCACCTCGGTTGAAACACCCTTAGACGGGAAATCTTTTGCAGAAAGAACTTTGTTGCCACCATACACTCTGAAATTGTCCAGCATAAATTCTGTGGAGCCGCCTTCTTCGTCGGGCTGAGCCACAAAGAAAGAAATCTCTGAAGGAGCAGAAATTTTTGTTTTGATTTTCCAGTTGTCAAGCTTGAGCTTGCCATTTACATAAATATCCATCTGCTGACTTGATTCGTTGCGAAGGTCAAATGCAAAGGTGTATGTTGTCCATCTGCCATATGACATACCACCAACAGTCTTGCCGTCGGGAAGAGTTACTCTGCCATCAGCGCTGACTGAGAGAAGATCGTAAGAACCAAGTGTGAAAAGAGAAGCAGTGGTACGTTTGCCGTCAAAGCGTACATCAGCTGTCACAACAAATGTGTTTTCTACACCCGAGAGCGGAGCATATAGATACACATTATCGCCCCACGCATTTGCGTAAAGAGCTTTGTCGAAGCCTTTGTCAGATTTTGCTTTAACTCTTGCATCAACTCCGGCTGTAACTGTGACGGGACCGGTGGCTGTTTCGTTAAATGCATAGTCGTCGAAAACTTCGTTAAGGTATATTGTAGGCTGCACAGCTGCAAACACATCAAATGCCCCAAGAGGCAATATAAATGAAACGATTAATATCAGAGAAATTAATTTTTTTGCCATCGTGCTACCTCCTATTTATAAATTATAATAAACTCAGGCTCGTAAGCACCAAGTCCGATGCAGACATATGAAGCATCCTCTTCACCAACAGAACGAATGTCGGAAATTTCGGAGAGAACGCCGTGTTCCACGAGTCCGGTTTCTGTGTTAAGAACTGCAACAACCGTGTCGGATGTTGTTCTCAGACTGCAAAGTCCGTCGATTGGTGTGGGATATATTGCACTGTCGGGATAGTTATCGGTTTTTACAACAATGCTGGAGTCTACACAGCTCAGCACCTTGCCCGAAATGTAGGTGTGGGCATCGATGGGTGTGTCACCTACTCCATCTACGCCATACTGAACAGTGAATCCGCCTTTTCCGTCGGAAATAACATCTCTTGCAATACCGTTAATGTATTTGCCGCTAAACGAAAGTCTTACCGCTTCACCAACCTTGGGAATGAGGCTGTTTAGCTCAAGTTCGGAAAGAACCTCAACAGCTATGTCATTAATCCGGAATCCGTTGTTGGAATATGAGTAAATACGTTTTGTCTTTTCGCCATCTTCATTGATGCAATCTACCACATTTTCAACAAGATGAATCGGATCGTTTTCATCGGGAATAACTCTTACAACCTCACCCGGTTTAGCACTACCATAATACATTACAACAATTTTAGGCGTCATAGAGTCGTCATAGTCATATGCATCAACATATCTCCAACCATAGTTTGGCAGACTGCCCGTACCGGTGATTGTGAATGCCGACTCGTCAAATTTGCCATCGATTGGGGTGTTATTAATGCGGCTTGTTATGATAGATTTTGGAACCTGCATAATTACAGTGGAGCCAACAGTGAAGTATGGTGCGAATGCACTGCCTGCCTTACGCCAATATGCATTACCCTCACCAACGCCTGTGTCTCTTTTTTCTTCAGCTTTAACGTATCTTGTGAGGCTGTTGTCGGAGGTTGTAACTGCATATTTGGCAACTAAATCAGCATTTTCGTCAACATCTTCGGAGAGGTCTATCATATTAACAAGACCATTTGCATCGGTGCCAAAGCGAATGAGCTGATAGTTCGGAATTGTGCCATTCATAAGTGCTTTTGAAAGGTCTTCATTGGTGTTATAAACGCTTTCACCCTCAAAGCTCAAGCGTTCGCAAAGTGAGAAAATTTCAATTTTTCCGCTTTCGGTGAACACCTTGATTTTAACATCGGCTGCAGCAAGAGAGTTATGAGACACAGCCATATCAAGGAAATATGCATACTGAACAGAATTGATATAGAGCTCCGAAATATATGTTATTCTGCCGTTGGGATCAAAGCAGAATGTGCCGCTCTGACCAATTTCGGGAGTGCAATATTTGGTGAAATATTCATTCGGTTCATACATTTCGCCGTTAACATATATCTCATTCTGACCTATGGCAGTAATTGTGCCTCTAACTGAGCCTGTGCAAACTCGCACGTCGGCAAGAAAACCATCGGCACTCTGAGCAACCTCAAGAACATCATCGGCCGAAATTTCTGCAACATCAATGGGTATTCCGTCTTTTGTAAGGTTGAAGTGATAGCCGTTTTCTTCTTTGAGAATGAGGCGAATGTCGTTGCGGTTTTTGTCATACACAATTTTGTCGGTTGTGTTGATACCTCTTACAACAACATAGCTCTTCTGATTGGAAACAACAACGTCATAGCATCTGTCACCATTATTATCAATAAGAGTGAGTGTGCCGCTTTCAAAGCAGAAATCCGATTTGGAAGCGGGTTTTACACGGCCGTTTAAAACAAATGTATAACCTTTGTCGATTGTGTATGATTTTGTGTTATCATAGTCGTCGACAACAGATGTAAGCTTAAAATTGGAAAATGATTCAACATCACTGCCATTTATTGTGAGTGTGTTATTGGTGTTTTTGGTGCGAACGGCAGCAACATTTTTTGTTTTTGCATCATACCACGCATCAACATCATAGCCAAGGTATTTTTCGGCATTGGAAAGTGAACAATCAAGAGCAACATCACCAATTTCGAACATACTTTCTTCTTCGTTGTAACCATCTATCATAGAGTGGTACCCTGCTGTTGTAACAACACCGCTGATATGAGTCAACTTAAAATATTGAGTAAGACAGTTTTCGCCGTCTGCCACAGCAGTCTGAACATATTCATCTGTAACACTGACAATTTTACGCAGGTTAGCTGTGAGAGAATTTGAAATCATTGTCACAACTGTGCCGCATGAAAGAGAAGCGTCTACAGAATGGTCGATAGTTCCATCAAGTATGCCAACATAGTCTGCCTGCTTAATGTAGCCTGTGGGATAACCACCACTCAGATATGCGTATTCTTCATAGCCAAGTGCACTAACCAGAATTTTAACGGCTGCTGCATAGGTTATGGGCATATCGGGCGAAAAGGTTGTGTCGCTTGTGCCTTTTAAAAGCCCGAAATTATATGCTGTGTAAATCGCCGAAATGTGTGGGTTGTTTTCTTTAACGTCTGTAAATCTGCCATCGCTTTCAGAAGTGTGGCTAATATTTAGCATTTTTACAACCATAGAAACAAATTCTGCTCTGGTTATTGTGCGATAGTAATCGGTGGTGTCTATTCCATCTGTAATGCCGAGATAAGAAAGAAACTCAAGCTCGGTATTATAAGTGCTGCCTTCGAGCACAGCTGCAGAATCACTTGATGCAAAGACACCAAATGAACCAAGAGGAATCAAAGACATAGAAAGAAGCAGACACAAAATCAATTTAATTTTATTCATTATATCTACCTCCCTTGTTTAACGTCCTATTGTCAGAGCTTTATAGAGAAGCTGAGCTGCTTCGGCTCTGGTAATATTGTTTTGCGGATAGAAGTTTGTGCCGTCGCCTGTTAGAATACCATATTCTTTAAAAGCTCCAACGGCTGTGAGTGCATAGAGAGCGATGTCTCTCTTATCTTCAAAATCGGCACTACCGTTTAGTATGATTTCTTCATTTTTGAGAGCACGATACACAATTACCGCAGCATCCTGACGGGTTATGTTATCGTTTGGTCCAAAGGTGTCGCCGTAGCCGCTAACTATGCCATAGCTTGTTGCACCGCCGACAAAACCATTATACCAGCTGTCTGCTGCCACATCGGCAAAATCGGCTTTGAGCGACGGAATACCAAACGAAGCACACACCAGCTTGGTAAATTCTGCTCTGGTAATGTTGTTTGACGGTTGGAAGGTTGAGGCATCATAGCCCGAAATTATGTTAGCCGAGCTTAGCGCCGAAACTGCAGGATAGCTCCAATGCGACGCCGGAACATCGGCAAAATTGCTCTCTGCACCACTTGGAAGAGTTACCATTGGGGTTTTTCCGCCGGAAGATGCCGCAGAATCGTCAATTTCGATTTCAACAACAGGGGGCAGGCTCACAGAGCTTCCAATGCTTCCGCCACCACCTCCGCCGGATGATGGACGGGAGGAATTTTCGTTTTCTTCTTTAACAAGCTTAACCGCCCTGTTATAATTTGATGAAATATCTGAAAAATCAGAATATGTATAGTTCATCATTTTTGCGTATGCTTTTTGAGCATTTGTTGAAGAAATAGAAGCAAGCGAAAAACTATCTGCAAAGTCCGATTCCATCACTTGTTTTATATCTTGCCAGTTTGAAGCAGTTTTGATGTTAGCCAAAGCCTTTGCTTTTTCAAAATAAGAAGCAAAGGTTTCGGTGCTCGACAAAGCATCACCGTATTTTTCGGCAGAAAGAATAGCACAAAGAGCAGCTTTGGATTCTGCATCTATTCTGTCATCATTTACATAATCATCATCAAAATCTATGCCAAAATATGTGGCATTATCGAAAAGCAGCTGTTCAGCCTTTGCCTGATCTGCTCCCTCAAAGCCTGCCAAAGCACAGGAAGTATAATAGAGGTTATACACATCTGCCGGTGTTGCATTGTCGGGGATTGTAGCATACAGAACTGCATAGATATCGGATTTTGATGTTTTGTAGATTTCTGCATCAGTATCAAATCCGAATTTGGAAGCTTGAGGCTCTATAATGCTTATAAATTCACTCACATCTTCTGCAGAGGTTATTGATGACATATAGGTCTTTGCAGCATCAAAATCCGGATTTGCAAAATCGCCGCTGTCATTTGTGCCATCAACGCAGGAAGCTGTTACAGTAAGCTTTTTGCCGGCGGCTGATTTTGACAGCTCAAGCTCTGCACTAAAAGTACCGTTGCTGCGAACAGATATGATGTCTATCGGAAAATAGGAATCAGACAGTTCGTTTGTGTCGCCAAATTCTGTGACGGTTATAATAACATCACCATTGGGTGCACTTCCCGAAACAACAACTGTTTCGGAATCGGCATTAAAAACAACTGCGACATTGGTAGTTTCGGATGCAAAAGATGTGGCAGGAAGTATTAATAATACGCAAATTATGAGTGTAAGAATTTTTTTCATAATAATCTCCATTCTGCCTTTTTTAGATACACATTGTGTGAAAAATCAAATTAATTTCGTTATCTAAAAGAATGTTTTGTTACAAACACAGAGAAAGGCTATGCCCTCTCTGTGTTTGTAGAGTGTGATTAGTTTTGAGAGGGAATTGAATATTCTAACTCTGTTTCGTAAGGGGTAATGCTTGATTCAAGATTATCACATACAAACAATTTAACCTTGGTTGCATTAGATTTTGGAAGAGTCATAGAAAGAGACTTTGCTCCTGTAAGTGTATAGGTTCTACTTGTGATTCCAACAAGTTCATCTCCATCGTAAGAAGCGAAGATTACCGCTACATCCTTCGAGCCTGAAACCAAATCAAGCTTACAGGTAGCATTAAGGCTTTCGGCAGTTGTACCAACTGTACGTTTTATATAAAGGTCGTTCTCATTTGCAGTCTTAAGATTGAACACGGTATCAGCACCAATTGTAGTTGTGCCATCATAAAGAAGTGTATCTTTGCCAACAACAAGTTCAAGGTCTGCATGAGCAGGAACATCAGACACATCAATAGTAAGAATACCATCAGAAAGTGAAACTGAATCCTGAACCTCTACCCCGTCAGCAAGAACTTTTGCATTTGCTTCAAGCGAAGCCTGGTTGAGATATTCGGTGCTTGTAAGAGCAATTTCGAATTTATCGGTGCTCGCTGCAGAGATTACATCAGTGCGAACCAATGCAGCAGAATTAGCGTTGATATCATATTTTGTGACACTTGTCATTTCAGAAACAGGAAGTTCTTTATAGACTCTCCAATTGTCGATAGCAAATCCCAGATACTCTGTTCCAACTGTTCGAGCGCTTCCAGCTGAATATGCTAATTCGATACGATCAACATACTCAGGTGCCAAATTAGCACTGGTAGTAGGATAGTTCATAGACCAATCAGCGGAAGAGCCAAGATATTTGTCGTCAAAATACATTTCTGAAGTTTGGGTAACTGTATCAAGAATTAATTTGATTTTGTGCCAGCCTGAGTATGATATGGAATCGCTATTAGCACCAACGGTACTTGTCTCCTTAAGTTGGAACCTATTTTCCGGAACAGTAAATGGGTAGTAGCAAACACTATTTTCCGAATTCTTAAATTCATATTGAATTCTTGCAGAACCATCTGACAAGTACATATCATGTTCAATAACTATACGACCGGAAATCGGTTCGTCAAAATCGTTATAAATTGAAACAAATTCTTTTCGTCTGGTTGTTACTTTAGCATTATAGTATACGCCGGTAACATTTCTGCCGTCTCTTAATTCTGCTTTAGCTGACGCAGAATTTGAATTGGCCGATGGATACGCAACTTCAAACTCATTATTAAAACCATTTTCAAAATCAGCTGTCGCAACAATGTTTTGTTCTTTGGAAGCAGAAATTGAATCAACATTGAGGTGATTTACAATGACATTGTCAAAAGCTATTGCAACATCTTCACCACTGCAACCAATCTGCATATATACATACTTGTATCCTGTTCCTTTGGATGCAACAATTGTACCATAATCTATCAATTTGTGATCAACATAATATTCATAAGTTGAGTTGTCAAAATCAATTAAAAATCTTATATTATGCCATTTACCATTTTCGTATTTTTCGTCCGAAAACGCATATGTAGCGTAGTCGTGATGTTTTACATAATATGAACCACTATGAAGCGAAGTGTTTTTAGGATATTTCAAACTGGTATAAGTATATGCTCCGCCGGTAGTCGTTTCAAATCTTAATGAAAGTCGTGGACTTGCTTTTGAAGCATACATATCAAAGTTCAGTTCAGCAATACCTGCTGTGATATTATCGGGATCAACCTTTATTGTAGGGATATTACTTACCAAAGTATTTGGAATTGCAACAACTAAAGATTTGTTATCACCTGTTGTACCACCATAATTATTGGCAATACTTGCAATAGAATTGTTTTTTTCGTTTGCAACATTATCGAGAATAACATTCGAAGAAGCGGCTAACAATTCTGTAACCGTGGTATCAGTTACATTCTCCATCTCAATAGCATCCAAGCCTTGAAAGGATTCTGTCAAAGCTTCAGTTTTGGAAGTAACCTTATAAACCTTTATATTCTGAGTATCTGAACATACATTGCCATTAACAATAGCTTCAAGCTTTACAGTTGCAATGCCATACGCCGATGGCACAAACGAAGTTGATGTGAAAAGAACATCACCATCTGCCTGAGTGGTAGCTGCTGTTGCTATTTCAACATCATTAACATAAACCTTTGCATCAGTGTATCCTGTGGGAACAGATGCAAGAACTCTGATTTCCTGCTCATAGGGAACGAACTGAGCAGTGATGATGCTGAGTTCTTCATTTGCCGCCTGCACACCCATAACCGATGTGCATGAAAGCAGCATTGTAAAAATACAAATCATAGACAAAACTTTTTTGAGATTGTTTTTCATTGTCTGATCCACCTTTCATAATTTACAGTTTATATACTGTTTATTTATATCACTTCGCCGCAGGATAAGTCTGTACCCTGCAGAGATAAAGCTCTATTAGTTATCAAGCTTAGCCATATATCGGTCGTAAGCAGCCTGATTAATTTCGATTACTCTGTCGTAACCGTTTGCTTTTGCAGCTTCAATTGCATCATCGTAGGCATCAATTGATTTTCTGCCAAGAATAATGTCGGTGATGGCAACTTCCAGCTCGTCTTCTGCAATTTCGAGAATATCGGTTTTCTCAGTGAGTTCATCTTCGGTGTAGTTTACGCCCGAGAACATATGCGGCCTTGCTTTTTCAACGCCTTTGTTCCAAACATCAACAGCAACTTTTTGAGCCTCTATTGTGTAGTAACCATTGAGATAGTCGGGATGCTGATTAAGACCGGGACTATTGGATGGAAGCATATGCTTATAAAGTGCTTCTGTTATAGATGTGGCACCCGAAGTTTCGGGTTTTAAAATCTTATCGGTGTACACATAGTGCTTTTCACCATCAATTTCTTCCACTGTGTAGGTTTCGCCTTCAATACCAAAGGTACGAAGTGCACTTCCCTCTTCACCGTAAATATAGTCGCACCATTTGATTGCACTTTCAACATCTGCACACTGTGCAGAAATTGCCATACCCTTAAGATGAATTTCACCGCTCACATCCTGAAAACGGGGAAGCTCGCCTTTGGTTGCGGTTGGGAAAGGACAAGCAACAAGGCGGAAGTTGGGGTTCTTCTCCTGAACTGCAGTTGTTATTTCTCCAACTTCAGATATCCATCCAAATGCTGCCACAGAAATGCCATTGACAATATTGCCTTTTACGGTTGCTTTATCGTTGGTTACAAAGCCTGTGTCGATGTAGCCTTGCTTTGTCCACTCTGCCATCTGAGCAACATAGTCTTTGTAGCCGGCTTGGAACGGAGCAAACACAACCTTGCCGTCTTCAAGATAGAAATTTTTGCCAACGTCATAGGCAGTGTTGAAAATATTGTTTTCAACTTTAAAGCTTACTGCGTTGGGGATTGCTGTAAATGGTTTGTCAAAGCCGTCTGCTTTCGCTTTGGCAAAAACGGCTGTCCACTCGTCTATTGTTTCGGGAATTTCCATTCCCCACTCATCGAGTTTGTCGCCTCTCACATAAATACCGCAGAAGCATCTTGTTGTGCCAATGTTGAGACCGTTGAAAGCATAGTAGTTGCCCTCCTCAGTAGTACATCCAAGCTTATAACGATAGTCATTGGCTTTTCCCTTTTCGCCCTCCATATAGTCATAGTAGTTGGGAGCGTAATCTTTGAGATAGTCATTGAGTGCAATAATAACCTCATCATCAATTGCCTGCTGAGCACCGCCGGTATAGTTTATCCATGTGTATTCCATAATGTCGGGGCGGTCCGATGACGAAAGCATTGTCATAAATGCCTCATTTCCGGTTGAGCCGGCAATGGGGTGAAGAAATTCCACCTTAACACCGGTACGTTTTTCCAATTCCTGAAACAGCATCATATCACTATAGCTTGAGATTGTTGATGCCGAATTGGCGTTGAGCACTGCCCACATTGTGAGAGCAGAGTCTGACGAAGTTGTAGGGGTTTTGTCGGAGCAGCCGGTAAAGCTTGCAAGCAATAGAGTAATTACCAGAGCTACAGCAAAAATTTTGGATAGTCTTTTCATTTTGTTTCCTCCTGTCAGAATTTTATTAGTTTTTGTGAAACTTTGTGTGCCATATCTATGAGAATGTCTTCTGCTTCAGGCACAAAATAGCTGTCGAAGCAAAGAGAGGTTTCATACAAGTTGTCATGTTCACCAAATGCACGTTTGGGAGGTATGTAGCCTGTGCGGGTGTTGGTGAGCTCAGATACAAGATTGTATTTGAACGGTGACTGAGCCTTAACCTTCAAACCGGTTTCGGCAAAAATCTCACCGGGGAGTGCATAAATACAAGTATCCCCTATTCGGATTGCCTGAACATAAACCGTTTCCCTGTCGGTTTTGTTAGCCGAAGTGTAATAAAGCATATTTCTCATGCGGGTTATGTTGTTCATTTTTAAATATTCTGCAATCTTGTTTTTGATGGCTTCCTGATCGGGTTGACGCTTGGGGATTGTTACAGATTCTTTGACAACCGCTACCTTTCCGGTGGTGGGTATGGGATTTTTGAGAGCCTCAATCACTCCTGCTGCAAGCTTTTTGCCAATGTCTATGTAAAGTGTGTCGGGAATTGGCACGTTTATGTCGGGGTTTACGTGGTTAACATCACCGCAGCACCCTTCAATAAACAAACTCACAAAGCCCTGACCGTATATTTTTTTCAGTTCATCCGAAATTATTGAGGCAAAATCACCGCTATAGTGATTACATAGCTGATTCATACAGCACTGATGGCAAGAATAATTGATTATGGCACCAATTGGTTTGCCGTCTTTCTCAAACATCAGCACTCCAAGCTCGTGGTCAAGCTTGCCAAAATTCTCTTTGATGTTGGTTTTGCCTCTTCCGTGAGTAACATAGGTGCCATCATCTAAAATAAAGGTGCGGTTGTATGCAAAGCCTTTAACCTCTGTGTTGGCAAAGTAAGCTTCAGCATTATCCAATCGCTTATAGGCAAGAATTATAGCGTCGGCTGAAAGACGAAAAAACACGTCTTTGTAGGCTTCGTCTTCAAAGCAACCAATATCGGGTGTGGACTCTATGGGAGCTCCCGAGTGAGAATGATTGCAACAGATGCAAATATTATCGGCGGTTATGCCCGTGTATTCATTTACCCTTTTGGTAACAATATCGTGCATTTCGGGCGGAATTGTTACAGCATCAACACAAACCATTGCAGCGATGTTACCCTCGTTTTCTATAACAACAGCTTTTGCATAGAGTTTATTGGCAACATCTACAGCCCTAATGTCTTTGTAGTGTCCGGGAATATAGCAGCCAAGAGGAGGCGTTATATCGGATTCATAAAATGCAGTTCTCATAACATAAATCCTTTCTGAAATCCATATTTTTACCAATACATTTTCCAATCGGGGTTGGAGTAACGCATCAAAGCTTCCAAGTAGAAATAGTCACCATAGGTTGCACAGCCGTTTATGCCCTCACCCTGGGGTTTGGCAGCTGTAACATATGTTATGAGACCGTCACATGAAGCATTTGCATCGCTTGTGCAGGTGTCTATAACTGATTCTAGCATCATTGATGCTGCATTTTTGTATATCTCTTTGTCGGGAGAACTATCAGGCAAATGCTTTGCCATTTCCATCAGTCCGCAGGCCGAAATAACTCCTGCAGAACTGTCGCGAGGTTCATCACCGCTTATGTAGTCATAGTCCCAATACGGAATATTATCTTCCGGCAGATGATTCAGCATATAATGAGCAAGGTCTGTATGAAGAGGAATTATCCAGTCTTCGCCCGTGTAGGCATAGGCAATGGGCAACCCAAGCACGCCCCACGAATGACCCCGTGACCAACATGAATCTGCTGATGCCCCTTGCAGCGTAAGGCCGTGAAGAGGACGATGTGTGCCGACCTCAAACTGATAGTGATGAAATGTTGAACCATCCTCTCTTGCAAGACAGGTGTCGGTTATTCTGCTCTGACCAAGACCGGCATTGGTGTATTTTGAATCGTTCAAGTGTTCTCCTGCCCAAAAAAGCAGAGGAGCATTGAGAAGCGAGTCCATCATAGTGCGGCACGCCCATTCCTGATCGGCTCTGGTGCCGGCTCTGAGAATAAAGTCGCCCTTGATGCTGTAGCCTGTGTCATACAAATGCTTTGCAGCCTCTAAGGATATATTTAATGCTTCGCTATCTCCGGTCAGCTTGTGAAGTGCAACAGACGAAGGCGAAAAAACAAAACCAACGTCGTGATCCTGAAGGGTTGTTTTTTCATCTATTCGCTTACGGTATGAAGCCATATGATGCTTTGCAACATCTAAAAACTTTTCGTTTTTGGTGAACTCATACGCCAAAAGATAGCAACCTGTGAGCATTCCGCAAGTCCAGTTATTGTTTTCTCCAAGATTATATTTAAAAGATTCAGAATCACAGTGATTAGAGGGGAATTTGTCTCTATACACATCTGCAAAAAGCAATAGCTTATCACAAGCTTTTTTTATGGCATTGCCGACCTTATCATCAGAAATATGATGATAATTTTGAAATCTTTTCGGATTATTTAATTTAACTTTTCCTCTTTCCATAATAACCTCCATTTTTTATCATATGGAGAAGTTTGTTGTGTACATACTACACAACAAAGGGGTACCCCTTTGTATCCTCATCATTTTGTCATTTATGTCCTAAAGATATTTTATTTTCATTATCAGTTTATCACAATCTGATATGCCATTCAACAAAATTTAAGTTTTTTTCTAAAAAGATATTGCCATTTTTGGAAAAATGGTATAAAATATTGACATAAGAGGCAAACTGTAAATATTGTTCTGACAGATTACCAAAAAAGTGCCAAAAACGCATTATACCATAGTTTTATGCTTACTAACCAATATAAAAAACCGATTAAAAACATTCGCAAAAAACTATAACAGTCCAAAGAGGGTGAAAAAATGAAAAATATCAAGGAACAAATGGTATTTATGGAGTATCCGGAGCCTTTTATCAGACTCCAAAAAAGTGAAAAATCGGTCAATATGCCATATCTGCATTTTCACGAAGGACACGAAATATATATTATGATTGAGGGTGCGGTAAACTATATTTTACCCGATGATACATATGAATTAAACAGTGGCACATTTATTCTCATAAACCCATTTACAATTCACAAAAAAGTGACAAAAACAGATGTGTATACAACATTTTTGATTAATTTTAATTCAAACATACTCAAGAAATATTTTACCGATGAAGCTCTCAAAAAAATTCTCAATCCATTTTCAACTCTCCCATACGGGAAGTTAAGTGAACAAGCTATTCAGAAGATATTAAAGCTTGCATCACGTCTTGAAAAAACCAAAGACAAGGTTATGATCGCTATGTCTATTGCAGAAATTCTGCATCTGCTTGACAAGTCGGAACCCCTAAGAAGCACCCACCCCGATGCCGAGGAAACACTGGACAAAAGTGTATATGAATATGTGGCAAACAATCTTGACAAAAGAATAACATTAGACACCCTTGCAAGCGAGCTTTACATTTCTAAGCAAGCACTGACATCACAATTTCAAAAAAATTATGGAACATCCCCTATTTACTTTGTTAACCGTGTGAAAATGAACTTTGCACACTCTATGCTGCTTTATCCCGAATTTTCAATAGAAAGAATAAGCAAATATTGCGGTTTTAACAGCTTGTCATATTTTTCAAAAGTATTTAAAGATGTGTTTGGTCAGACACCGTCAGAATACAGAAGGAGTGCATTAAATAATGAATAAACAAGAGAGAATTGTTCTTCACACATCTTATTTTGTAAACAAATGCTACAAATATCATTTTCATCTGCACTACGAAATCATTTATGTATCCGGCGGTATGGTGAAGATTTTTTCAGACGGTCACGAAACAACCATACAAAGCGGCACAGTGTGTGTTATTCCGCCATTTAGTCCCCATAGGCTCGAATATGTTGATGCATCAGTCAGACGCATAACCTTTGGCATTTCCTATTTGAACAAATATCTTTCACGCGATGCTACCGACAATTTTCCCGCGCTTTATGCAACACATGTTACACTGTCGAAAAAAGCCAAAATAAAAGAAATCATAGATTCCCTTGTTGAAGAAATTAATCTATATAAAGGAGAAAGTGCATATATTTACATATACAAGCTGATATCAGAATGTGTGTCGTTACCCGAGATGGAGTCTGAGCCAAATCTGATTGTAAAAATTATGCAATATATTGGCAAAAATTCAAAGCACAAAATAATGCTGGACGACGTGGCAAAAGAATGCGGTGTTACCAAATATCACATATGCAGACTATTTAAAAAAGAGTTTGATATAACACCCGTAGATTACATAACCTTTGCCAGAATACGCCGAGCAGCGTTTATGCTTATAAACACAAATTACTCAATAACCAAAATCAGTAATGACTTGCAATTTTATTCTCCAAAATATTTTACAAAGCTATTCAAAAGCTATTTTGACGATTCGCCGTCAAACTTTCGCAAGTTAGACAACCCATTGCTGAAAGACAGATATTTTTTAAAGCCGGACAAATCATCGCAATAACAAAACACACCAAACAACTGGGTTTGGTGTGTTTTGTTATTGTAAACTATTATTCTAATTTTATGCTATTGCTTGAAGACAGAATCTTAGAAGCCTTATCAACTTGCGACACGCATATATCGCCTGTCAAATCTTCTTTAACATTGTTTGCTGTGAGCTTGCCCTCGTCTAAAAATTCTGTTTCTAAAACTTCGCCGTTGAGAGTTATTTTGCTGAATTCGTTAAAATTTTCTCCACAAACAACAAGTGATGTGCCATCCAATTTGGCATCGTTTATGCTGATTGTTCTCACGCCCATTTTGGTGGCAACACTCTCAGGGCGTTCACCATCGTAGGAGATTCCTTCCCCCTCAATCATATCATACTGTATTATTTCAAAATTCTCACGATATTCGTCATTCAAAGCGTATGAATACCGTCTGTGAAGCTTGCTCATAACTCCGCCCTCTATGTTAAGGCGATCAAGAACATACGAATACAACTGATACGACTGCAAATCTTTCTTTATGCAATCCATACCAAAGTTTGACCACATAACATATTCCGTCTGATACTTGCTTCCATTTGAAAGCTGATACTCTTCAAGTTCAAAACCAGGCATATGGTCTCCAAAAACAACAAGAACTGTTGGCTCCTTGTTCTTTTTTAGCACTTTTATTAAATCACCGACAAAAGCATCAACCTCATATATCTGACTAAGGTAGTATTCGTAGCGGTTTTTTAAAGACGGATCATCAATCCCCTCAACTTC
Organism: Oscillospiraceae bacterium; assembly: GCA_015068985.1. Classification (GTDB taxonomy): domain Bacteria; phylum Bacillota; class Clostridia; order UMGS1810; family UMGS1810; genus RGIG1828. The sequence continues at coordinate 5,462 of SVJL01000001.1, read as the reverse complement.
TATTGCGTTTTCGTAGTCTGTCATATCATCGGGGTACGTGCCATGAGACTGAACTCCGACAGCATAGATAAAATCCACTCCGTCGGTAGAATTGAGGCAATCGTCAATAGAGGTTATGAGTGCTTTATCTTTTGCCCAGCCAAGAGGATTATACTCTGTGCCATACATATATTCCAGCGAGGTGAAAGTATCGAAGCCTATGTTGGTGTATACGTGTTTCCGATTATAGAACGAGGCTTCGTTATTGTGGATAGCGTGGGTGCTATAGCCGTGGCGTTTCAGCACGTGGCAAGACGTCTCGATTGGAACATCGGCAACAATTGTACGATACGCTACCTCCCCTATGCCAAAATAGTCGACGCTCATTCCGCTTATAACCTCAAATTCTGTGTTGGCTGTGCCGGCACTAAAGGTTGGCACGTCAAGATAACCGTGTGAAAACTTTTCTTCAAGACTTGTGAAAACAGGAATAGGATTTTTGCTATAGGAAAGACCGGTAATGTTATTAACATCAAAAAAAGACTCAAGCTGAAGAAAAATTATGTTTGCTTTTTTCTCTTTTTTTGAATTGTGTTCTGTTACATTTCTGACAATTGACGCTACTTGACTTGACGAATAATTGTCGGGCTGTGTCATACCACGATACATTACACTGCTCGAAAAGCAATAAACAAAGCCGTTTCGGGTATATTTGTTATAGAGTCCGGAAATTTTTTTGTCCACAACGCCATAAGCGTGTGAAAAAACCAAATAAATAACGCACAAAAAAACCGTAAGAATCGGCAATACAAGGTTTTTCTTAACATCAACATCCTCGGACAGTGTTCTTTTATATATATGCACAAGAAACCATACGAGCAAAACAACTGCCAAAGCTATCAGGCAAACCTGCCAGAGCGACAGATAACGCGGCAAAACGGTAAACGTTGTGGGCAAAAGAAGCAAGTCGTTGAAGCTGAACGGCATAAGCCTGAATGAATACATAATATGGCTTATAATGGCAACACATATCCACGCCAAGCACCAAAAAAAAGTCCAGAACTTTCTTTTTTTAAGCAAATGCAAAACAGCAAGTCCGGCAAAAATTATCAAAAAGCCTGATACGAAAACCAAGGGAGAATTTTTAACAAAAGCAAATGTTTCGGATACAGAACGTTGGTTCAATGCCTCAACAATAAAATTGGTGAGCAAAGACATTAAAATATATTTGCATATTGTGTAGAGCCGAAATCTGCTTTTGAGTTTTTCGTGTATTTTTATAACATTATTCTTTATTGTCACAGATGAAATTTTGTTCACAAAAATCATTCCTCAAATCAATCGTCAATAAAACGCAGGGTGTCGCATTTTGAATCATAGCCAATTTCGGTATGTTCAAAAATAGCTCGTGCTTCAGCTTCAAAATCCTCAGGATTGGGCATAGATGGCGAAAAATGGGTTAGCCACAGCCTTGAAGCACCGGAATCTGCTGCAATTGTTGCAGCCTCAGAAAAGGTCATATGCATTGCTTCTCTTGCCTTGCTGTCTTTTTCATCACTGCCATACATACCCTCTAAAATAAGCAAATCTGCATTTGAACAGTTATTTTTCAAGAGCTCACAGGGGCGTGTGTCGGTGGAAAAGACAACACTTATCCCCTTTCTCGGATTTCCGAGAACCATATTGGAGGTATATTTTTTTCCGTCAACCTCAACTTCGTCCTCTTTTTGGAGCATACCCCAAGCCTTGAGTGGCACATTATTGAGTTTTGCTTTTTCTACATCAAATTTGCCTGCACGGGCAATATCAATTCGATAACCATAACAATCCACAGCGTGTCTGACCTTAAATGCAGTTATTGTGTAGCCGTCAAAATAGTACGTTTCTTCGTTGTTTTCTATTTCTGCAATTTCTACCTCAAAAGGCAGCCCCGGTGCGATAATGCGAAGTGAAGAAACAACCTTGCGTGTCCCTTTGGGGCCAATTATGAGCACGGGTGCTGTTCGCCCCTCATTGCCCATAGAAAGAAGCATTCCCGGCAGACCGCTTATGTGGTCTGCATGAAAATGAGTTATACAAATAACGTCAATTGGTTTAAAGGTGAAAGCTGCCGATTTAAGAGCAATCTGAGTTCCTTCACCGCAATCCATAAGTATGCAGCTGCCGTTGTAGCGAAACAGTGCCGACGACAGCCATCTGTTTTTCAGGGGCATTGTGCCACCTGTTCCAAGCAGACACACATCTAACATTCTATCAGTCCTTAATAATAAGTTTAAATCTAAACAATATAATAACACACATAAAAAAATAAATCTACTGCAATTTTTCACAAAATGGACTAAAAAATCCAATTAATCAAAATTTGGGTAGATTTATGACGGATTATGTGATAAAATTATTTTATACTAATTGTTTCGGGGGTAAAAATGAAAATTCTTAACCTTACCATTCCAACTCTTCTGGGCACCGAAAGTATTGTTGCCAACGAAGTGAGAAAACTCGGCTACGAAACCACTTCGGTTACAGACGGTCGTGTTAACTTTACCGGAGATTTTGAAGCTGTTTGCCTTGCAAACATCAATCTAAGATGTGCAGAAAGAATAATGATTCATATGGCTGATTTTCACGCAGAAAGCTTTGAAGAGCTGTTTGTCGGAGTTGGCAAAATACCATGGGAAAATTACATTGGAAAGAACGACGCCTTCCCAGTTGCAGGCCACTGTCTAAAATCTCAGCTACACAGCGTTCCGGATTGCCAGGCAATTATTAAAAAAAGCATTGTTAAAAGGCTGGCATCTGTGTATGGAATAAGCCACTTTGAAGAAACAAATGCAAAATTTCCTATTCATTTTGCTATAATGAAAAACACTGTGTCAATCTATATAGACACAAGCGGCGAAAACCTATACAAGCGCGGCTACCGTGAAAAAGCGGTTATTGCCCCTATGAGGGAAACACTCGGATACGCAATGGTTGATATGAGCTTTTGGCGTGGCGACAGGCCATTTTGCGATCCGTTTTGCGGAAGCGGTACAATCCCTATTGAGGCAGCAATGTATGCCTGCAATATTGCACCCGGGCTCAAAAGACGATTCATTTCCGAAACGTGGCGTAACATCATTGACAAAAGCTATTGGGAAGATGCTCGATTAGAAGCAAAAGAAAACATCGACAAAAGCCACGACACTTTTATTTTTGCCTCTGATATTGACCCGGACGCAATTGAAATTGCAAAACAAAATGCAAAAAATGCAGGTGTTGATAAAAAAATCCGCTTTTCTGTGTGTGATTGCAAAAATGTGAGACCATTTAAAGAAAAAGGGGTTATTGTGTGCAATCCACCCTATGGCGAAAGACTTTTAGACATAAAACAATGTCAAGGCTTATACCGTATGATGGGAAAGAAATTTGATGAATTTAAAGAAGCCAAAAAATATATTTTAACATCATACGAAGATTTTGAAAAATACTACGGAAAAAATGCAGACAAAAAGCGAAAAGTATATAACGGAATGTTAAAATGTAATATTTATCAATATTTTAAATAAACACAACCGGTATAAAACAAACCAGAAAATTTTTACGGCTTTCTATATTATTCAGCCACATAAAAGGCTTTGTATGCCTTATATGCCATATACACATCTACCTTGCTCGACACCTCATATGGAGCGTGCATCGAAAGAAGCGGCACACCACAGTCGATGGTGTCAACATCGAGATTAGCAATATACTGAGCAACAGTTCCTCCACCGCCCTGATCAACCTTGCCAAGCTCTGTCATCTGCCATGCAACATCAGCATCGTTGAGAATTTTTCTGATTTTTGCAACAAATTCTGCACTTGCATCAGAGGTGGAAGACTTGCCCCTTGCTCCGGTGAATTTTGAAAAAGCAACTCCCTCGCCAAGGTATGCACTATTGAGGGGCTCAGATACACTCTTGAAGGTTGGATCCATAGCACAAGTAACATCTGACGACAAACACATTGCATTTGAAAATGCATCTTTGAGCATTAGCTCACAATAGCCGTCTTTTTGCTTGGCAATGAGCTTTGCAACAAAGTTTTCAAAAAACCTTGACTGCATTCCGGTGTTGCCCATAGAACCAATTTCTTCTTTATCGGCAAGGAAGCAAATGGCAGTTCTTTGAGGAACATCAAGCTCCGCAATCGCCTTGTAGGCAGTGTAGGCACACACTCTGTCGTCCTGACCGTAGGCTGCTATCATAGATGAATCAAGACCGAGGGAACGTGCATTAAAGTTTGGCACCAGCTCAAGCTCTGCACTTATAAAATCCTCCTCCTGAACCTGATATTTTTCCTGCAGCAAATCTATGACGGTTTGTTTGTATTTGTCTTTTTCGCAATCTGATGGAAGCGAACCAATTATGATGTTGAGATCTTCCCCGCCAATTCCCTCAGACATCTTCTTTGCCATCTGTTCAGACGCAAGATGCGGCAACAGGTCGGTTATTGTGAACACAGGGTCATTTTCGGATTCACCAATGTTGACGTCAATAACAGTGCCATCCTCAAGAACTACAACACCAATGAGAGAAAGAGGAATTGCTGTCCACTGATATTTTTTGATTCCGCCATAATAATGAGTTTTAAAAAGAGCAAGGTTACTGTCTTCATAAAGTGGAATTTGCTTAACATCTATACGAGGACTGTCGATATGAGCGGCAACCAGATTGAATCCACTGTCTATATCATCTTTTCCTATCGCTGCAAGCACAATGTTTTTGCCACGATTGATTTTATACACCTTCATACCGGGTTTGAGTCTGTCGATTGTATCAAGCTCTTTGAACCCTGCCGCTTCTGCCAATCTGCGTGTATAGCTTACGCAAACTCTCTCTGTTTTAGAATGGTTTAAGTATTTGATATAATCGTCGCAAAATCTGAATACGATTTTTTTGTCTTGTATTTTATCCCAAGCTGATTTTCTTTCCATAATGTCATCTTGTCCTTTCTGAATATAGCATTTATTATATTATATAACAAAAGTAAAAAAAATACAATACATCAATATCATTAATAATTTCTCAACATATCATGCAGCTTTTCCGTTGTTATAAAACCACCACACGCATAAACCCTCTTGCCACTTTTCATATATTCTTTAAGATTTTTTCTGAGGGTTGTATCTTCAGGGAGATCATCAAGTTCGGGATAAGGTGGAGTAAGTTTGTACACAAAACGATATACAGCATCGCCTTTTGTATCTCCGATATCATAACGGTCAAACATATCTCCAAAACGGCTTATATTGGTTTTTCTGCCCATAACCGCTTCAATCTCTTTGCTAAGCAGCCAAGATTCACATACAAAGCCTGAAATTTTGAGTTCGGGATAATATTTGGCAAAAAAGTCGAGGGCTCCTTTGAAGCTTAAAAGATTTTGGCAAACATCCAGCTTTGTACCGCTCGGAATGTGAATCCCAATTGCCGGATTTCCGTTAAACTCTTTTTTTTCATACT
>SVJL01000037.1 GCA_015068985.1 Oscillospiraceae bacterium | reverse complement strand
CGGCAGCTAAATTGTGCTTCGCACAGCTAAAAGGCAAATTTTATTTAGCTGCACTTTAGTGCTATTTAGCTATTGAGCAAAGCGAAATAATTTAGCTTTGAGCGTTAGCTCAAAATTTAGCTAAACAATAATTTATCTTTTAATTAAAATTCCCCAATGGCAAAGCAGACTACGAAAGGAGAAAAAATGAATAATCCGGAACTCATGTTTCATATTGGCAAAGAAGATATAAGCCGTGCAACTCAAACCCTCCAAAAATACAAGCAGGGCAAGGCTAATCTTGAGAAAAGAGTGATTGAAAACGAGCAGTGGTGGAAGCTCCAGCACTGGTCTCTTATTCAAAAATCTAATACCGGTGATCCGGAGCCTGCATCAGCATGGCTTTTTAACTGTATTGCAAACAAACACGCAGACGCTATGGACAACTTCCCCCAGCCTTCTGTTCTGCCTCGCGAAGAGAGCGACGCAGATGCGGCAAAAACACTGTCGTCTGTAATTCCGGTCATACTGGAAAAAAATGAGTTTGAACAAACCTACTCCGATGTGTGGTGGTATAAGCTCAAAACCGGAACAGGATGCTATGGTGTGTTTTGGAACAATATGCTTGAAGATGGAATGGGCGACATCGACATAAAGCAAATTGACATTCTGAATATGTTCTGGGAGAGCGGAGTCAAAAATATTCAGGACAGCCGCAATGTTTTTTCGGTTGAGCTTGAAGCCAACGATCTTCTTATGGAAAGATACCCGCAGCTCAGAGAAAGTCTTGGTTCTCCGTCGATTGACGTTGCACAGTATATATATGACGACACTGTTGACACAACCGGTAAAAGTGCTGTTGTTGACTGGTATTACAAAAAAAATATCGGCAACCGTGAAATTGTGCACTACTGCAAATTTGTTAACGATACGGTTTTGTATGCTTCTGAAAATGATCCTCTTTTGTATGACAAGGGTTTTTACAATCACGGCAAATATCCCTTTGTATTTGATGTACTTTTTTCGGAGGAGGGAACCCCATGCGGTTTTGGCTACATAGACATTATGAAAAATGTTCAGATGTATATTGACAAGCTTAACCAGATAATTTTGAAAAATGCTCTGCAATCAGGAAGAAGACGATTCTTTATTTCCGACAATGCCGGAATCAACGAAGAAGAATTTGCCGACTGGTCAAGGGAGTTTGTGCACACAACCGGCAACCTCGACGAAAGAAACATAAGAGAAATTCAGGTTTCGCAGCTTGACGGCAGCATTGTTGGACTTTTGAATCAAAAAATTGACGAGCTGAAAGAAACCTCCGGCAACAGAGATATTTCTCACGGCGGAACCGCAGCCGGCGTTACTGCAGCAAGCGCAATTGCCGCCCTGCAAGAAGCCGGAAGCAAGCTTTCGAGAGATATGATAAAAAGCTCATACCGGGCTTTTCGCAAAATCAACTATCTTATCATAGAGCTCATCAGGCAGTTTTATGATGAGCCAAGATGTTTTAGAATAAGCGGCGGCAAGAGTAATATTGCTTTTTCGGTTATGAGCAATGAACTTTTGAAAGCAAAAACAGAAACAGTTCAAAATTCAAATGCTATAGCATTTAAGAAACCTATTTTTGATATATCGGTTATGAGCGAAAAAAGCAATCCTTTTTCAACATCGGCTCAGAATGAACTTGCAAAAGAGCTTTTTAATCTTGGAATGTTTAATCCTGAGCTTTCAGATCAGGCACTCGTGTGCCTGGAGATGATGCAATTTGACGGAAAAGAAGCAGTAATTGAAAAAATCAAAGCCAATTCTGCCAATTTTATCACCTCTGACCCTCACCCCCAAAACAGAAATCCTAAAACTCAGGATGAAAGCTACTTAGCAAACGGCTACAAAAAAGCCTTTCCCGGAAACACAAGGCTCACCGAAGCAGAAAGGATGGTAAAAAGATGACACAGGTGTTTTATGAACATACTCCCCCATTCACCGAGTTTACTGTTGCAGGGCATTGCAACGCCGGAAAGATAAACGGAATTGACCTTTGCTGTTGTGCGGTATCTATGCTTGTTTTCACGGTTATGGAATCTCTTTCTGCAATGAAGCTTAAGAATTTCAAATCGTCATATTCGGGCGGTTGGTGCCACATACGGTTTGAAAACAGCAGTGAAGATGCCGACAAAGCAAAAACTGTTCTTTCAGCTATTATGAAAGGGTTTGGCCTTTTGGAGAAAACATATCCGTCAAACATCAAAATATCAAAACCTCAAAAAGGAGGAATGAACAATGAGTGATAGCTCAAACAACTACTGCGTTATAGATGCTCTGTGCGGAATTGACACAGCATCCCCTCAAATCAGCCGTTTTACCGAAGGCTTTGATTCAATCAAGTTTCTGCTTGGCAAGAATTTTGATGAATACACAATGATGATTATTACCGACATTGACGGTCACGTGGAAATTGTTAATACCGACGGAATCAGATTAACAAAGGAAACTGACGAAGAAAGCGGAGAAACATTTCTTATGTGGAAACCGGAACGAAACATCACTGCCGAAAGCGGTGTTGTTATCTATCAGATTGCAGGCTTTAAAAGCGGAAGTGATAACATTGAATCGGTATGGTATTCAAAAGAGGGACGTCTTATGGTTACCGACAGCATCGACACAACCTCTTACAGTGCGTCTGTTATGGGAGCATATCCGAATCTATTGACAAAACTGCTTATACAATCGGATGAAATAAGGAATATGGCAGAAAACCTTGAAAAATCTAAGGTAAACAGCATAGATGGAATGGGATTGTCTGAAAACAGCTATTCCAACGAGGAAAAAGAAAAACTTGCATCAATCGATACAGGAGCAAATGTTAACGTTCAATCCGATTGGAACGAAGATGATGAAGCATCAGACCAATTTATTAAAAACAAACCACTGCTAAAAAGAATTGCAACAAGTGGCAATTATTCCGATCTTGAAAACACGCCGGTTGTCGACACAGAATTTGATCAAGAAAGTACCAATGCTCAAAGCGGTGTTGCAGTTGCCCAGGCTATGGCAAAGCTTGTGGATTCGGCTCCCGAAACCCTCAACACCCTCGACGAGCTTGCAGCGGCTCTCGGCGACGACCCAAACTTTGCAACCACCATTATGACACTTCTTGGTGAAAAGGCAAACAAGAAAGATTTAAAACCGGTTGCCACAAGCGGAAGCTACAACGACCTTTCGGACACTCCGGAAATTCCAAGCATTGAGGGTCTTGCAACGGAGGAATATGTTAATGGCAAACTTAGCGACATTAATTTAGAAATAGGTATTTTGAGTGATGCATCTTCTCAGCACAAAACAGCAACAGACAATATCAAAGAGGACATACAGGCACTTGACAATTCAGTTGCACAGCTCAGTGAAGATTTGACCGCAACCGGCAGTGCCGTGAGTGAAAACGCATCTGCAATTGATGTTGCACAAGGCGATATAAACACGCTAAGGCTTGATGTTGCCAACAACAAAAGTGCAATTGAGGAACACACAGACCGCCTAAATGTCCACGATGATTATTTTGGAAGTTATGGTATGGATGATGCCCCAATTGCGGAACGTTTTGAAGCTTTAGAAGCTCAAATGGGTGACGTTGAAACCGCTCTTGACAGCATTATTGAACAGCAGGAGGCAATTATTGCAATGCAAAACATTTTGATTGGAGGTGATGGTGTATGAGTATAGCCGAAAAGCAGGCAACAATCTCTGAAAATAACGTTGTTATTGCAGACAATGTGCAAAAAGTGTATAAAGCAGGGCAAGACTCAGAATACGATAGGTTTTGGGATTTATACCAAGATAATGGCAATCGTGCATCTTATTATATGGGCTTTGCAGGAGTGGGTTGGACAGATGAAACATTCAAACCCAAATATGATATAAACCCGTCGAATTGTGCATCGTTATTTATACACTCACGGATAACAGACATTGTTCAAAGCTTGGAGGAATCGGGAATAACTCTTGATTCATCATCGTGTACAGATATATCGTCAATGTTTAATAGTTCAATAACCACTCGCGCTCCTGTTGTTTCAGCTAAAGCAGTTTGGTCAGTATCCAATGCAAACGGTGTTTTTTCTAATGCAAAAAATTTGATATCAGTTGAAAAATTTATATTTGTACAAACAGGTGTAAAGAAAACCTGTATATATAACAATTGTTTTACCAACTGCTCATCTTTAAGAGAAATCAGGTTTGAGGGTGAAGTGTACAGGAGCTTAGATTTGACGGCATCACCGCTTAGTGTGGATAGTATGAAATCTTTGATATCTTGCTTAGGTGATTATTCAACCGAAAACACTGGCGTATATACTATTGGATTCAGTGACACTTGTTGGACAGCTTTAGAAGCTGATAGCACCGCACCTGATGGCAAAACGTGGAGAAATTATGTTGAGACAACCTTAGGATGGCTCACTTAAAAAAGGAGAGATAATTATGGCAGTAACTTATGAAGATATCGTACCCACCTTAGTACCAAATACTACTATGAAAAGAACGTTATCAAACGGCAATGAGATAAACATTCGCATATATCCTGATGATGGTTATGTGTTACATCTTAAAAGACACGACTATGAGAACATAGACCCAATCACGGGTGAAACAACAGTAACATTACGTTTCTGTAGTGGTATGAAGTCGGTAAATATCAATTACGACTTTTCTGTGAAAGTGCAAGATACTTACACTTATACTGATGAAAACGGAAACGAAGTTACCATACCAATTGAAAAAATCGGAGCAGAAGAAATATTCACATTGCCAAAAACCATTGTACAGGAGGCTACTGATGAAAACTATTTTTGACCTGATAGTATACGCCGCCTCGGTTAGCACTGCTGTGGCAACAATAACGGGGTTTCTGATGCGATGGCTAAATAAAAAACTTACGGCAATGATTGAACCAATGCAAAGGCAGATTCACAAAATGGATGTGAAAGAATGCCGCAGATTTTTGATTGACTTTTTGCTCGATATTGAGCACAGAGAAGAAAAAGACGAGGTGCAATGGAAGTTTGCACACGATGTGTATGACCATTACATAAACGAGCTAAAAGAAAATTCATATGTTAAAGACAAATGGGAAAGGGTGGTTTTTAATGGGCACAATGAATAGAATTTTAATTTTGCTTGGAATAACAACGGTTATATTTATGACTGTGTGTTTTGTGTTTGTGTGGAATGACAAAGTGATTCCGGATTCCCTGATACTATCATACTTCGGTGCGATAAGTGCCGAGGGGGCTATTATGGGATGGATAAAAAACGGAAAAAATAAAAACTGATTGTTTCAGCAACGGCATATTTTTCTCCGCTTGGGCTTCGGAATGGCTTGCTCCGCTACGCACATTCCTGCAGAGTCGCTACGAAAAACATACCGTTGCTCTTACAAAAAACAAGAAAGGAAGATTAATATGAAAGATTTTAATTTTTTGCTGGGTGTGTTGATGGTGGTTGCCTTTGTGGTTAACATCATTGTTCAGCTCACCAAAGGAATTGTGCCGATTCCCACAAAGCTATGGGTGATAATTGTTTCGGCATCGGTGACGATGATTACACTTTTTGCCGGAGCATCATACGAATATGTGGGATTGAATGTCACAACAATACTGCTCAGCCTTATCGGCTCATTTGTTGTGGCATATGTGGCAATGTATGGCTTTGATACTTTAAAGGAACTATGGACAAGATTTAAAGGCGGTGGAAACATAAATGAAGATAACTGAAAAAAGCTACAAGTGGAAAGGCAGTTTGCAAAAGCGAGCCAAGACCAATTACATAGTTTTGCACCATATGGCAGGCAGCGGCAGTGTCGATGATATTCACCGCATACACCTTGGCAACGGTTGGACAGGCATTGGTTATCACTTCTATGTGAGAAAAGACGGAACTGTGTTTCGTGGCAGACCCATTGATGCGGTTGGTGCTCACACAAGCGGCTACAACTCTCAGGCACTTGGAATCTGTTTTGAGGGCAATTATGAAACAGAAAAGGCAATGCCTGAAGTTCAGAAAAAGGCAGGTCAGGAGCTTGTTTCTTACCTTAAAGGCGTGTATCCCAATGCAAAGATAAAGAAGCACAGAGACTTTAATGCTACAGCCTGCCCCGGAAAGAATTTTCCGTTTGAAGATATTGCATCCGGCAAGACGGAACTGACAGAATCATCTGAGATTGTGGCTGAGCTTGGCGGAAGAGGGATTATGACTAATGTGGCGTTGTGGAATGTCAAATGCGTATCTGATGCCAATGCGTATGCTCTGGCAAAGGCAATTGCCAACAAAACAAAAAACGCCCCCGAGCGTAAAGAAAAGCTTGAGAGCGTAAACGACATTGTGTGGGAGCTTGCACACAGAGGTATAATAACAGACAAGGCACTTTGGCTTAAGCTGCTGGAAAAAGACAAAGACCTTTATTGGCTTGGGTACAAGTGTGTGAATATGACGAAATGAGGCAAAAAATATGTATTTAAAAACAGAAAAGCCAAATCTGTCTGCATCTGCAAATGACGACATCCGACTTCTTGCCGCATATGCAGAGAATTTGAAAGACGAAATCGAATTCAGAATTAACGTGCTGAATCAAAAATACGAAAAGTTACACGAAGCAATAATAAAACTACAAGGAGGAGAATAAATGAAAGCATCAACTGTTATATCAAGCTGCGACAAACTAAAACCAAACGACTACTCCTATGAACAAAAGAGAGAATGGCTTGACAAAATAGAATCTGATATCAGAATTTTTGCAGGGCTTTACTCTGAAGAGAAACCATCACTGGAATTTATAAATGATGACAACCCTGAACTGTTTTTAGACAAAAATGAAATAAACATATATGTTTATTTCATAATTTCAATGATTGATTTGTCAGACCTTGAATACTCTCTCTACAACAACAGCAGTACATTTTTTAATGACGCATTCAACACATGGAAAAGAAGCTGGCGAATGAAGCATAAGCCGAATTGCAACACAAAGACCACGTTTTAAGGAGGTGATAATATGCTCCCTTTAATGAGAACAAAAATTAATCTTGACCAAACTCACATAAACAAATTCGGCGGCATAAACCTGACCGAAAAAAGGGGCGGCGGAGAGGTTATTGAAAGCGAAAATATGACCGCAGCAAATTACCCCGCCCTCTCTTCCCGATACAATCGTAACCTTTGCACCGAAACAAACAGAATCATAAACGGAATTTGTGATTATAACGGTTTTGCTTTCACGTCATATTCGGAGGATATGAAAAGCATATTTTTGACCTTTGACGGCACCGATTATGAATACACTTCCCTCACCGATTCTGACGACTTTAAGCTTCAAAGAAAATTTGCAACCCTCGCCGACACCATTCTGATTATTCCGGACAACTTAGTGTTTTCTGTTAAATCACGAACATTTACCAAAATTTGTGTGTCGGAAAAGTATAATTCTTCTTCGGCACACACCAAATACAAAACCGAAACAAACGGCAAGACCGATCTGAACCAAGACACAATTGATCACATTGCATCCTACACTCACAATTCAATAACTTCACGGTCAACCACCTATTCATCGAGCGGCACAAAAACATTCTACTATATGTCATTTCCAAGCAATCTCAAACAAGGCGACGTTATTACCATAAAGATGAATGTATATTCAAATTCATCGGTCGACGAATCTGAATTCCGCAAATATTCAACCAAAATGAATGCCGGAATAACAGTGAAAATTAAGAGCGTAACCTCAACGACCCACGCTACCGCTTCCGGCTCTGTTACAGAAATCACCGGGCTGACCTTTGAAGACAATACCATTGACACTGGCGGCTACTATGCACTAAGAATAAGAACCATAAGCATTGAACGAGGTATGCCCTCACTCACCGACCTTTGCTCATTTGGCAACAGAGTGTGGGGCGTTTCGGGAAAAGAAATATTTACCTCCAAGCTTGCAGATGCATCGGAATGGAACGACTTTTCAACCGACTCGGAGGGAACTCTCCCCTACGCCTGCTTCTCTGCATCTGCTCAAACAGAGGGGGATTTTACTGCAATTTTGCCATATGGTAACTACGTTTACGCCTTTAAACAAAATTATCTTCACAAGGTCTACGGCGACACGCCCGACGAATATAGCATACACACACAAAATATGACAGGTGTTGAAAAGGGTATGGAAAACTGTATAGTGACCTGCAGAGATTGTATGATTTATGCATCATACGACGGAATATATGTTTACAGGGGAAGCTATCCCACAAAAATTTCTGAAAACATTGGCACATTCGGAACACCGATTGCCGCATCTGCAAACGAAAATACATATTATTTGCTTTGCGAGCTTGACGGCAAAAAGGTTATCTATACATATAACCTTGAAACCCGTATCTGGCACAAAGAAAGTGCACCTGATAATTCTCTTTTGCTGTGCTCGTGCAAAGACAAAACTTATGCTGTAGAGGGCGGAAAAATTTTTCTTTTAAACCCGGATGACAACACAGACAATGACTTTGAAAAATCTGTCCGATGGAGATTTGCCATGCGAACAGATGACAAACACCCCGAAAAAAGAATCTGCGGCCGTCTGTCTATTCGTTATTCTCTGGGGAAAAACAGTTCTTTTACGGTCAGAGCCAAATATGATGACGGAAGAAAAGGCGCAGTTTGCGGTGTGCAGCACGACGAAGCGGATTCATCGGGATGTGCTCTTTATATGCCAATCAAACGCTGTTTATGGTTTGAACTGGAATTTTGCGGAATTGGTGAATTTACCCTGAAAAGCATTAACCTAAAACAATATCGCGGAAGCGAAAAATAAAAGGAGATGATTTAATGTCAACTTATTTTGACAAGAAAAAACTTATTGAAAACAACAGTGATTTGTATATTTCGGAATATGACAAATCACTCGACACAACATCACTTGCAGGCATTATTGATGCAAAACGAAGTTATGCCAATGCAGAAAAGCTGGGAGACAGTGCAGGAATGAGCCGTGCTAATCAAACCGCCAACAACATCCGAAAACAAAGCGGCAGCTATGACGGCGGATTTGATGGAAGCGAATATAACCGTGCATATAAGCCTTATGAAGTTAATATAAACTACGGCTACACCTCTCCCTACGCAAAGAAAAAAGAATATGTTCTCAGTCTGATTTCAGACTACGACGATTTTTCTTATGACTATCAAAAGGACCCTGTGTTTGATGCATACCGAAAACTTTATACACGTCTTGGAGAAGAAGCATATGAACGTGCACTTTATTCAAATGCTCTTCGCACAGGCGGCACTCTGAATACCAGTGCTGTGTCTGCAGCGATGCAGGCAAAAAACAAGTATAACTCAATGCTGACAGACAAAATTCCTGAGCTTTACGAAGCGGCATATGAAAGATATGTTGATAAATACAACAGACTATATGACCAGCTAAAAGCTTTGTCTGACCTTGACGAGGTTGAATATACACGCTACAGAGACACCATAGATGATTTTAACACCGACAGAGAATATTTCAGCAATATTGACGAGCAGATGAGAAAGGAAGAAAACGACAGATACGAGTTTGACACCGAAATTGAATTAAAAGATAAAGAATTAGCTCGCGAAATGGCAAAAGACAGAGATGAAAACCTCCAATGGGCCGAAGAAAACCGCCACAAAGCAATTGATTCGGCAGTCAAAATTGCAAAAGTAGTTTATGGCAACACCCCTGCAGGCTTATCTGTTATTAATGACATAGTTGCATCACTAAACTAATTATAATTTTCACTTGAAAAAAGCTTCAGGATTTAGTATAATGAATGTGTATATTTTTATTAAAGCAGGTTTGATATTATGAGCAAAAAAATCACTATAGGAAATGTGAACATAGGCGGCGGCGAAAGCGTTAAAATACAGTCTATGTGCAACACAAAAACAAAAGATACCGCCTCAACAATAGCACAGATTTTGTCGCTTGAAAAGTGCGGGTGCGAAATAATCAGAGTTGCAGTGCCCGATATGGAAAGTGCAAAGGCTATTGAAACCATTAAAGAAAACATACATATTCCCCTTGTTGCAGATATTCACTTCGACTACCGGCTTGCCATAGCATCTATGGAAGCCGGTGTCGACAAGGTAAGAATAAACCCCGGAAACATCGGCTCCGAAGAGGGGGTTAAAGCAGTGGCAGAGTGTGCAAAAAAGCATAATGTGCCAATACGCATTGGGGTTAACAGCGGCTCGGTTGAAAAAGAGATTCTTGAAAAATACGGCCATCCAACACCTGAGGCACTGGTTGAAAGTGCCAAAAAACACATTGATATGCTCACCAGATACGATTTTGACGATATTGTTGTGTCGCTCAAATCAAGCAGTGTGCCAATGACAATTGATGCCTATCGCCTTATGAGCGAAAAATATGACTATCCCCTTCACTTAGGCGTTACCGAAGCAGGCACGTTTCTTGGTGGAACGGTTAAGTCTGCAATTGGAATAGGTTCTCTTTTGAAAGACGGCATAGGTGACACAATTCGCGTGTCACTGACCGATGAACCCGAAAAAGAAATTGTTGTTGCAAAAGAAATTTTGAAAGCACTTGATCTTCGCTCTATGGGAGCAAAGCTTGTTGCCTGCCCAACCTGTGCACGCACAAGCATTGACCTTATATCCCTTGCAAAAAGAGTTGAAGCCTATATTCAGACCATCAACAAAAATATTACTGTTGCAGTTATGGGATGCGTTGTAAACGGCCCCGGAGAAGCAAGAGAAGCCGACATTGGCGTTGCCGGAGGCAACGGTGAGGGTCTTATATTCAAAAAAGGTGAAATTGTTAAAAAAGTAAAAGAAGATATGCTTTTTGAAGAACTTGTGAAAGAAATAGAAGCAATGTGAGGTAAAAAATGTCTCCTACAAATGTTAAACTGGCAGATATCTTTAAAACGGTTCAGGTGCCACCTGAGCTTTCGGATGCATACATATATTCATCGGATGCCAACTCCGGCGAACGCACAATGACAATAACCGTTGTGTCGGAAAACATAATTCCATACGAGGTTATTGAAAACTTCAAAAAAGAAGTTTGCAAAAAATACAGCTTGTCCGGCTTTATTCTGAGAGTCAAATATCAAAACGTAACCTTAGACTCCATCGACATAAATCTGTATTACTCAAATCTTATCTTTTATGTTAACGAGCTGATTCCCGGAGTGCGTCACATTTTTCAAGACAGCACAGCAGATTTTGCAGAGGGCGTATTTACAGTGCACTGCAAATACGGTACCCATATGCTTGATGCGACAAACTGTGAGGAAATGCTGAAAAGACTTGTTAAAGCTCAGCTTGGAGCATCAGTTGAATTTGTATTTTTAGATGAGGCAAACACAGAAGAAATTGAGCGTCTTATGCAGGAAACTCTGGATAAGCTCCCCGAAATTCAGCTTCCACCCGAAAAAACAGAAGAAGAAAAGCCTGCGGAAGAAGAAAAGACAGATATAATTCTTGGTAAGTTCATAAAAACCGACATTATTCCCATAAGCGAAATTTCCCCCGACGAAACCGGAGAGGTTACCGTCAGGGGTGTTGTGATGAATCCCGACTCAAGAGAGCTCAGAAACGAAAAAATATTATACACATTTTTTATTGCCGACACCAAATCGGCATATTCTGCCAAATGCTTTCTCACAAAAAAACAGTTTGCAGAGGTTAAAGGCCGCCTCAAAGACGGAGTTTGCATAAAGGTTAAAGGAAAAGTGCAATACGACACCTTTAAAAAAGAAAATACACTTATGGTAAATCACATTATGGAAGACAAAATGCCATCCAGAAGTGACAATGCAAAAAACAAGCGTGTTGAGCTTCATATGCACACAAAAATGAGTCAGATGGATGCTATGACCGATGCCAAAACTCTTGTTAAGCAGGCAATAAAATGGGGACATAAAGCAATTGCCATCACAGACCACGGCAACGTGCAGGCATTCCCTGACGCTATGCACGCCGCCGAAAAAAGCGACCTTAAGGTAATATACGGAATGGAATGTTACCTTATTAACGACTCGGCAACCGTTGTGTTTGGCAACACCGACAAAACAATTAACGACGAATTTGTTGTATTTGACATCGAAACAACGGGATTCAGCGCAGAAAATGACAGAATAATTGAAATTGGTGCAGTAAAGGTTAAAAACCGTGAAATAACCGATACTTTTTCAACCTTTGTTAATCCCGGAAGGGCAGTTCCTCCAAAAATTACAGAGCTGACGGGAATTGACGACTCTATGGTTGCAGATGCCCCATCAATTGAACAAGCTATAGAAGATTTTTATGACTTTGCAAACGGAACCGTTCTGGTTGCTCACAACGCATCATTCGACACTTCATTTATGAAAAACTCAGCCAGACGATGCTCAAAAGAATATTCCTTTGCCTGTGTAGACACTCTGGGTCTTGCAAGAGCTTTGGTTAAGGATGTTAAAAATCACAAGCTCGACACATTGTGCAAGCACTTTGGAGTTAGCCTCGAAAATCATCACAGAGCCTGCGATGATGCTGGTGCAACGGCAAAAATTATGCTTGCAATGTTTAAAATGCTCGACGAAAAGAATATAACCGAGCTGTCACGGCTCAACTCTTCACTTTCGGGCGATTCGGATTTTAAAGCACTTAAATACTACCACTGCATTATTCTTGTTAAAAACCTTGTTGGTCTCAGAAACCTTTATGAATTAACCTCAAAATCCTGCCTGGAATATTTTTATAAAAAACCCAGAATACCCAAAAGTCTTTTGCAGGAAAAAAGAGAAGGACTCATAATCGGTTCTGCCTGTGAGGCAGGCGAGCTTTATCGTGAAATTTTGAAAAATCCGTATAACCCCGACTACGACGAGCTTGAAAAAATCATAGATTTTTACGATTATCTTGAAATACAACCCCTGGGCAACAATGCATTTTTGCTCGAAAACGGCACGGTTGCAAGTCAGGAAGATTTAAAATATATTAACAGGCTCATCATAGAGCTTGGCAAAAAATATAACAAGCTGACCGTTGCCACCTGCGACGTTCACTTTATGAACCCTGAGGATGAAGTTTTCAGACGTATTCTTATGGCAGGTCAGGGCTACAAAGATGCCGACTCTCAGCCGCCGCTATATCTTCGCACAACCGATGAAATGCTTAAAGAATTTGACTATCTTGGCGAAGAACTTGCATATGAGGTGGTTGTTGAAAACACAAACAAAATTGCCGAGCTGACAGAAAAAATCGACCCCGTTCCGCCCGACAAGGCTCCGCCGGTTATTGAAGGCTCAGATGAGCTGCTCCGAAAGCTCACCTACGACAAAGCCATAAGCATATACGGCGAGGATATGCCCCAGATTGTGCGTGACAGAATTGACGTTGAGCTCAACTCAATCATCAACAACGGCTATTCTGTGCTCTATATTATTGCTCAGAAGCTGGTTGCAAAGTCGCTGTCCGACGGATATCTGGTTGGTTCGAGAGGTTCGGTTGGTTCTTCGTTTGTGGCATTTTTAAGCGGAATAACCGAGGTTAACTCCCTTGCCCCCCACTACGTGTGCCCCGATTGTAAATTCAGCGAATTTTTATCCAGCGAAGATGTGGGAAGCGGCTACGACCTTCCGCCCAAAAAATGCCCCGAATGCGGAGCAGAAATGATTGCAGACGGGCAAGACATTCCCTTTGAAACCTTCCTTGGTTTCTCGGGTAACAAAGAACCCGATATTGACCTTAACTTCTCGGGCGATTATCAACCCGTTGCTCACAAGTATGTTGAAGAGCTTTTTGGCACAGGTCACGTTTTCAGAGCGGGAACAGTTGGCACAATTGCCGACAAAACCGCCTACGGATACGTTAAAAAATATTATGAAGAAAAAGGACAGTATATATCAAACGCTCAGGCAGAGCGATTGGTGAGAGGCTGCACCGGAGTTAAGCGAACAACCGGACAGCACCCCGGAGGCATTATTGTTGTGCCCACAGAGCGTGACGTTCACGAATTCTCGCCTATTCAGCACCCTGCCGATGACGTTAAGAGCGATATTATCACCCTCCACTTCGACTATCACTCCATCGACCAGAACCTTTTGAAGCTCGACATACTCGGACACGATGATCCGACCGTTATCAGGATGCTTGAAGACCTGACTGCGGTCGACCTCACAAAAATCCCAATGGGTGATCCGGAAACCATGAGCCTCTTTAGCGGAACTCAGGCTCTTGGTGTTAACCCTGAAGACATCGAATCGGACGTTGGCACATATGCGGTGCCGGAATTTGGCACAAAGTTTGTCCGCCAGATGCTTGTGGACACAAAACCAACAACCTTTTCGGAGCTTGTTAGAATTTCGGGTCTTTCACACGGAACCGACGTGTGGCTCAACAACGCTCAGGACCTTATCAAAGCAGGCACCACAACCCTTAGTAAGGCAATCTGTACACGTGACGATATTATGATATATCTTATTCACCACGGTTTGCCAAACGATATGGCATTCAAAATTATGGAAAGTGTGCGTAAGGGTAAGGGACTCACTCCTGATATGGAAGACCTTATGAAAGAGCACGATGTGCCGGCATGGTATATTGCTTCCTGCAAAAAAATCAAATATATGTTCCCCAAGGCTCACGCCGTTGCCTACGTTACCATGGCATACCGAATTGCCTACTGTAAGGTTCACTATCCCCTTGCTTTCTATGCAACCTACTTTACCGTTCGTGCCGATGATTTTGACTTTCTGCTTATGGGCGGCGGAAAGGAAAGTCTTTTGGAAAACAAACGTATTCTTGAGGCAAAGGGTAATGAAATCAGCGATAAAGAGAAAAACGTTGTAACCATCATGGAGGTTTGCAATGAGATGTATGCAAGAGGAATAAAATTCCTGCCGGTTGACCTGTATAAATCTCATTCGTTTAAGTTTATTCCAACCGAGGAGGGTCTTATTCCTCCGCTAAATGCTTTGCCAAACCTTGGCACAAACGCCGCCAAGGCAATTGTGCAGGCAAGAGATGAGGAGGCATTTTCGTCTATTGAAGATCTTCAGCAACGCTCAAAGGTTACAAAAACAGTTGTTGAAGTTATGAGAAATGCCGGGGTGCTAAAAGACCTGCCCGAGAGCAGCCAGTTGACATTTTTCTGATACAACAAAAAAGTTTAGCAATCACTATTCTGATAGCTAAGCTTTTTTGATATTGTGCAATATTTAATTTAGGTAAGCAGATGAGTGGCTACAGTTGTGCGAGAAAATATCAGAAAGTGTCTGGTCGCACCTTAAAAGCGTGCCGTCAAGGTCGGATACATATAGGGTTTTGTTATTCATGCTATGATAAATTCACCTCCGACAGATTCATCATCCGGCTATTTCAGACCGGTGTCGTCCCTATTTATCAGTTGTTCTTTCATTTTACTTTAATTCAACCAGTTGCAATTTATCGCAAAATACTGTATACTTATAATAAGGAAAAATATGTTGAACAGAAAGGATGTTTGAATAATATGTATAAAAAAATCATTCAGCTTGCTGAAGATATAACCCCTGAACTGGTGCGGCAGCGCCGAGATTTCCATAAGTATCCGGAAACCAGATGGACAGAAATGCGTACCGCCTCCATCATTGCCGGCAAACTCACGGAGCTTGGCTATGAGGTGTTGATCGGCGAGCAGGTATGTAACGGGGAGGCACGGGGGAATCTTCCTTCCGACGAAGTACTGGAGCAGGAATACCAGCGTGCCATTGCCCAGGGGGCAGATCCAAAATTTGTAGAAGCCACAAAAGGCGGCCTGA
>SVJL01000036.1:2135-15895 GCA_015068985.1 Oscillospiraceae bacterium | reverse complement strand
TGATATAGAGCAGATAGTTACGCCTTAATTCATCGCCTATCCGCGCGCCCAAGCCGAGCTTTTTTTTGCTTACAACTTTTTGTTCATTCACTGTAACGCCCTCCAAAATAAATAGTGATAAAATAAAAATGTTAAATATAGTGTTAATTTTAGCAAATCAACCTACAATATTAATTATATTATATATGAATAATCGACAAAAATCTATAGACTAAATGATATATGTGTTGTATATTACGATATTAGTTATAAATATTCTCAAACAATTTTGTGATATATTCAGATAATCTCTTTAGAATTTATTTTTTTGGTTATCAAAAATGCTACTAAAGCAAATAATATGCCGAATAATACGCCTGCTAAAACATCGGTTGGAAAGTGAACATATAAATATAATCTCGAAAACGAAATCAACACTGCGAGCATCACACACATAATCCCCCATTTTTTTCTGAACAAATAAACAGAAACAGCCGCCGAAAACGATGCAGCGCTGTGGCCGGACGGGAAAGAAAAATCGGACGGCTTTTTTATGATGAGGTCAATAGAGTTTGCAATGTCATATGGACGTACGCGGGCAACCCATGGCTTCAAAATCAAATTCACCACAATAACGTCTAAAATCAGAGCAATACAAACACAAAAACCTATTGCTCTTGTCTTTTTAAAGAGCAGTAGAATAATTGCCAAAGCAATCCATATTGCTCCTCCATTTGCAAGAGATGTTATAAAAACCATTATGTAATCCAAA
Organism: Oscillospiraceae bacterium; assembly: GCA_015068985.1. Taxonomy (GTDB): domain Bacteria; phylum Bacillota; class Clostridia; order UMGS1810; family UMGS1810; genus RGIG1828. The sequence continues at coordinate 15,144 of SVJL01000036.1, read as the reverse complement.
AGTTTGCATCTTATTGGTTCAATTGATTCGAGAATCGCAAACTCAATATTTAAAATATCCTGATACATAGCATCATTCCTCAATAAGATTTGATAAATAATCCAGCAATCTCCCAACATTTTCATCGGAATACTCTATTTCTGACGAATACATACGAGCAACATCTGCGAAATATTCAAACGTATTCTTTCCTGATTCAACACAAATAGCAGCAATGATTATCGCTGAAAACACTGCAAATGCAACACGTTGTTTGATTCTGCCATCATATATTCCATCAGCCAGATGTCTGTATATAAAATACCGGATTATTTCCACAATTTGTGTTCGATGCTCAGTGTTCAAAACATCAGCAGGCATAAGCTTTGATGATAAGAGGGTTTTAAGTTTCGGTGCCCACGCAGAATCAAGATGTTCTAAGTCGGATAAAAACTGCGATGCGTCGTTTAATTGTATGTTAAAAGACTTGATACCGCATTTGTCTAATAGTGATTCTGCTATATCGGACACCGGTTTTTTTGAATTATCAAGGCATAAAAACAAATCGTCTCTGAAAGTAAAAAACAACTTTTCTTGTTCATTCAGAATATGATTTTCATCATCACACTCAAGTATTATCAAATCAGGCGAATAATAGCCCGAAAGAATAATTCGTGCAGCTTCTTCGCAGCATAGACCAAAGCCCATTTCTGTTCGATCGCTGTAATAATTTCTAAATCTCGGGTGGTCAGAGCAAATGTTGCATAGTGAACCTTCTCCTAAAGAGCAAATCAATTCGCACAAGCCATCGTTTTTCAAAAAAGGACACCTCTCCCCTTTTTCTAAAATAAAATGGGGATCGCCATTTGATAAGTCAATTTTAGAATTGATTCTTTTTCCAAGTTCACCGGTAATTGATTGATAATATTCCAATGTTTCATCGTCAACATCAATTTCCCAGCCAATGCAACAGCTATGCTTGCACCGATCTGCAATACATTTGAAACTGTTATAATACTCAGGGACAACAAGCTTCATCATTCTTCTCCTTTTTTAAAACCAATCTTTTGAACCACTCCGACAATCTGACCGGAAATGATTACTGTTAAAAGAGAGTACCACAATTTTGAAAAAGAGATATAGGTTAACGATAATCCGATAACTACAAGATCAATCAGAAGATAGGCATACTCAATCTTCATTCCCGTCAGCTTAGAAATGCCCATTGCAAGAGCATCATCGCCGCCCGGTGCAGCATTAACTCTGACGCAAAGTCCTGCTCCAACACCTATAAATAATGCACCTACCACTGAAGCAAGCAAGGGATAGTCTGCAATTGCAGGAAACACAGGCGGAAAAATCTCAAAAATACGAAAAGACACAGAAAAGCCCATGGCAGATACAATCGAAAATACAATGAATTGCTTGCCCAAAAGCTTATATCCAAAACAATAGCACAAAATGTTCATTATCATCGATGAAACAGAGGGAGAGATGCCAAACCAATGTTTGATAAACAATGACATTCCCAAAACACCGCCTTCGGTTATACACGAAAACGAATGAACATTATAAAGTCCAAAGGATAGAATTACACTTCCAACTATGGCAATAAAACAAGATTTTAGATTTTTTATCATTTGAGTTCACCTTATTTATTAAATACAATACAGACAAAGCAGGCCGCCGAAGCGACCTGCCAAATGTTATATCTCCATTATTACCGGCAGAATCATTGGTTTACGTTTTGTTTCACGATACAAATATTCTGAAATTCGGGATTTTATTCCATTTTTAAGAGATGTCCAGTCTTTCAAGTTATTTTTCTCGCAGTTGTCAAGAGCATTCTTTGCAATGGTACGAATATCATCCATCAGACTTTCGGATTCTCTTACATAAACAAAACCTCTTGAAATAACATCAGGCCCTGCCAACACCAGACCTGTTTCGGAAGAAATTGTTACAACAACAACAATCAATCCATCTTCAGCCAGATGTTTTCTGTCACGCAAAACAATGTTGCCAACGTCACCTACGCCCAAGCCGTCAACCATAACAAGGCCTGCCTGAACAGTTTCGGTGCATCTTGCACTATCACGAGAAAGCTCAAGCACTTTACCAATATCCAAAATGAAAATGTTGCTTTCTTTAATTCCCATTTGTGCACCAAGGTCGGCGTGGGTTTTCAGATGTTTGTATTCACCATGAACCGGAATAAAATATTTTGGCTTGGCAAGACCAAGAATCATTTTGAGCTCTTCCTGACACGCATGACCGGAAACGTGAATAGTGTCGGGATCGTTATATACTTCGGCACCTTTCTTATACAGTTCATTAACAACATTTGCAACGAGTTTTTCGTTGCCGGGAATGGGATTTGCCGAAATGACAACAAGGTCACCTTTGACAATCTCGAGCTTTTTGTGCTCAGAATATGCCATTCTGTAGAGTGCACTCATTGGCTCGCCCTGACTTCCTGTTGTAATGATTGTTAACTGATGTGGTTTGTATTTTCTTATATCATCAATGTCTATAAGAGCGTTTGCAGGAATTTTCATATAACCAAGTTCTGTTGCAACCTCAAGAAGATTGAGCATACTTCTGCCCGAAACAGCAACTTTACGGTTATTATTGACTGCAGCATTGATAATTTGCTGTATTCTATGAACATTTGATGCGAATGTTGCAACAATAATTCTTGATTTGGTTGATTTAAACACATTTTCCAGTGTTGAACCGACAATTCTTTCCGAGCGTGTGAAACCCGGACGTTCTGCATTAGTGGAGTCGCTCATAAGTGCAAGCACTCCCCTTTTTCCGAGTTCGCCAATGCGAGCAAGATCTATCATGCTTCCTTGGATAGGAGTTGTATCAATTTTAAAGTCGCCCGTGTGAAGTACTGTGCCAACAGGAGTGTGAATTGCAAGAGCAACAGCATCGGGAATTGAATGATTTGTATGAATAAACTCTATTCTGAATGGTCCCATATTAACTGCGTCGCCGGGCATAACACGATTCAAACGAGTTGAGGAAAGAAGATTGTGTTCTTTCAACTTGTTTTGAACAAGCCCGATAGTGAGATTAGTGCCGAAAATTGGAACATCAATTTCTTTCAAAAGATATGCCAGACCGCCAATGTGGTCTTCATGACCGTGAGTAAGAACAACACCTCTGACTTTGTCGCTGTTTTTTACAACAAATGAAAAATCAGGTATTACAATATCTATTCCAAACATTTCCTCGTCAGGAAACGCCATACCGCAATCGACAATTATCATATCATTGCCATAAGCAAAGACGGTCATATTTTTTCCAATTTCATTCAGACCGCCCAAAGGAATTATTTTTAGTTTTGATTTTGCCACAAATATACCTCCGTATTAATTATGTTTTATATTATTCAAATTCAATTTTTCCGTCTTCTGACATCGACTTTATAACAGCCAATGACTCAATTCTCATTCCGGCTTCTCTGAGTTCTTTTCCGCCGTTTTGGAATCCTTTTTCAATAACTATGCCGGCACCTGCAAGAGAAGCACCTGATTTTTTTACAATTTGTTCAAGACCTATTAATGCCTTTCCGTTAGCAAGAAAATCGTCAATAATAAGTATGTTGTCGTTAGGTGACAAATATTCACGTGCAACAACAACGTTGTATACTCTTCCATGAGTAAAAGATTCGATCTGAGCTGAAAAAACAGCTCCGTCAATATTTTTGGTTGTGTTCTTTTTGGCAAACACAACAGGCACTCCAAAAGACTGTGCCGCAATGCAAGCAATGCCTATGCCAGATGATTCTATAGTAAGAATTTTAGTGATGGAACAATCCGAAAAACGACGTTTAAACTCTTTACCGATTTCTTCAAAAAGTGTGATGTCCATCTGATGATTTAAAAAACTGTCGACTTTCAAAACATTACCGCTTCTGACTTTACCATCTTTTCTGATTCTTTCTTTTAAAAGTTCCATAACTCATTTCTCCTTAGTGTTTATATACTACAAACCGTGCTTACAAAATTTTGTTTACATCACTAACCGTCACTATAAACATCAGTATGATAAGCAGAGCAAAAAAAACAAAATTAATTGTGCCTTCAAGCTCAGGATTCATTTTTTTGCCTCTTATTTTTTCTATTAACAAAAACAGTATTCTTCCACCGTCAAGTGCAGGAATCGGTAAAAGATTCATTACACCAAGATTAACCGAAATAAAACCTGCAAGATTAAGCACCGACTGCCACCCCATTTTTGCGGCAGCGCCAATTTCGCCAACAATTGCAACGGGTCCCGACATTGATGACGCAGGAATAGCACCGGTAATTAACCACCAAAGCGATAAATATACCGATTTTATAACAAAAACACATTCCCAGAAAGCAAGGCGTATTGTGTTTAAAAATCCCTTTTTATATCTGCCGGGTGTCATTCCGAAAATAGCTTTCTCAGAATCAGGAGTCGAGGTAGGTTTTATAATCTTTGTAAACTCATTTCCATCTCTGTTAAAGGTAATTGTTGCCGAAGAATCGCCGTTCAAAGAAAGAAACAAAGTTATATCACGGAAGCTGTGTATTGATGAAGAATATTTTTCTCCTTTCATATACACAACAGTGTCTCCTTCTTTTATTCCGGCTTTTTCAAATGCCGAATCTTCAACCACACTTCCAACAGTGTTTGATGCAATGAGAGAAGTGTTAGAAAAAATTATGGCAAAAATCAAAAAACCTATGACAACATTCATAAAAGCACCGGCAAACAAAACAATAAATCGTTTAAAAGCCGACATATTGCAAAATGCACCGGAATCATCTGATTCGCCGTCTTCACCCTCGAGTTTAACGAATCCTCCCAAAGGAAGAAGCCTGAGATTATAGGTTGTGTTGTTTTTGGATAAGCCAAAAATTTTCGGACCCATACCAATAGAAAATTCGTGCACCGTCATACCGGATAGTTTGGCTGTTATAAAATGGCCAAACTCATGGACAAATATGAGAACGCAAAAAATTAATATAGCCCATATAGCTGTTAACAAAATAGATCACCTCAAAGCTTATATTAGTGCACCATACTCTCTTGCCCACAAATCAGCATTTATAACATCGGTTATAGAAATGTTGTGTTTTACGGTATGAGCATCCATTGTTTTTCGAATTATATAAGGAATTTGCAAAAATTCAATTTCGTCATTCAAAAACCGGCTAACTGCAATTTCGTTTGCAGCATTCATAACAGCAGGCATCGTTCCACCAATTTTTAATGCATCATAGGCAAATCCCAAACATTCGAATGTATCAATATCAGGTTTGGCAAAAGTGAGGGTATTGCATTTGAACAAGTCAAGCTTTTCGCACACAGGAAATCTTCTTTCCGGATAATGAATTGCATAAACAATTGGAAGTTTCATATCGGGAACACCCATTTGTGCAATAACAGAATTATCACAAAACTCAACCATAGAGTGAACTATGCTTTGTCTGTGAACATACACCTCAATATTATCAGGTTCAACGCCAAACAGCCATTTTGCTTCAATAACTTCCAGACCTTTGTTCATCATGGTTGCACTATCGATAGTTATTTTTGCACCCATAGACCAATTGGGGTGAGCCAAAGCATCCTTCTTGGTAACATTTTTTAACTGTTCTTTAGTTTTACCAAAAAAAGGACCACCCGATGCTGTTAATAATATTTTTGAAATCCTATTATTTTCATTCCCTTGTAAACACTGAAAAATTGCACTGTGCTCACTGTCAACAGGGAGAATTTTTACATTCTTTTTTAAGGCAAGCGGCATAATTATGCTGCCCGATGTAACAAGAGTTTCTTTGTTTGCAAGCAAAATATCTTTTCCGGCATTAATCGCCTCAACCGTTGGCAATAGACCAACATTTCCAACAACCGAAGTCAGAACACTATCTGCAGAGTTAATGCCTGCAACCTGACAGAGGCCATCTGTGCCACACACAATTTTGGTGTTGGTATCGGCAACAGATGCCTTGAATGAAGCGTATAACTTTTCGTCCATAATGCAGGCTATTTCGGGCTTGTATTTTCGTATCTGCTGTTCTAAAAGACTTGTGTTATTATTGGCCGAAAGCCCTTTAACGCAAATATCATTGCAAACATCAACAACCTCCAACGCCTGAGTTCCAATAGAACCGGTGGAGCCAAGAATTGATATATTTTTCATATCATACCTCATTTAAAAACCGGAAGGTATGTCATTATATAATAAACAACCGGCGAAATCAGAAGAACTGAATCGAAACGGTCTAAAATACCTCCGTGACCGGGAATTAAGTTGCCATAATCTTTAACATTGTTTTCTCTTTTTATACAACTTGCTGCCAAATCGCCAACCTGCGAAAAAACAGAAGCAACCAGAGCAAGAATGACAATGTTAAAATAATTTACACTCAGAGAATTGTACTTTGCTACAATAGCCACATAAGCACACACACATATTAAACATCCAACAACACCGCCAAAGGCACCCTCAACGGTCTTTTTGGGGCTTATTGAAGGGCAAAGCTTATGTTTGCCAAGACATCTTCCTGCAAAATATGCAAAAGTATCGGTTGACCATGCAGAAATGAACAATACCCAAATAAGAAGATTCCCGAGATTCATTTTTCTGACAAAAAATATGTGAAGAAAAAACACTGTTACATATATTGTGCCCGCAAAGCTTAACGCAACATCCGAAAACGAACAGTTGGAGCGGAAAAACACCATCATCAACATCAAAACAAAGACATATGCAACAGTAATCAAAACCATATAGTCATAGAATGCATCTGTGTTTACAACAGAAATAGCACAAAAAACAATGCTTGCAATAAAGCCGGGAACAACAACGGCAGACTTCTTTTTAATAAGTCCGGTAACGTTATAGAATTCACCAAGACCTATTGCAGCTATAATTCCAACACATATTCCTATTATATACACAGGGCAAAAAGTTATTACCAAAATTGCAAGTATAACGCCAAGTGCCCCGAATATTAATCTTTGCTTAAGCATCTTACACACCTCCGAAGCGTCTGTTTCTTTTCTGATAATCAACAATCGCTCTGATAAGATCTTTTTTTGTAAAATCCGGCCAGTTAATATCTGAATACCAAAACTCACTGTATGCACTTTGCCACAGCAAAAAATTGCTCAGACGCTGTTCGCCGCTGGGACGAATGATAAAATCCGGATCGGGCATATAGTTTGTATACAAATTGTCCGAAATCATTTTCTCGTCAATCTCGTCAACTGAAATGCTTCCGTCTTTTACACCTTCGGCAATTTTTTTGACAGACTTTACAATTTCATCTCTACCGCCATAGTTCAACGCAATGTTGAGGGTTATGGCACTGTTATTTTTGGTGGCATCTTCAACAATCTTGATTTTTTCTAGAATTTCTTCAGAAAGTCCTTCTTTCGAGCCAATAATTCGCACGCAAATATCCTCGTCTCCTATCAACCTACGATAATCGTCGAGATATTCGACCATCAGCTTCATAAGAGCCTTAACCTCTTCGGCAGGACGAGACCAGTTTTCAGTTGAAAATGCATATACAGTAAGATATTTTATACCGAGATGACCGGCATCTCTTGTTATCTGTTCAAGCACTTTTGCACCCATAGTATGACCGGCAGACCGAGGAAGACCACGTTTTTTTGCCCATCGACCATTGCCGTCCATTATGATTCCAATATGGACGGGCAAATTGTTGGTGTCTAATTGCTCAAAAACATCTTCTTGTTTCTTTTTAAATATTCCGAACATATTAAACTTCCATAATTTCTTTTTCTTTAGCAGCGATGATTGTGTCTACTTCTTTAACATATTTGTCAGTAAGTTTCTGAACATCATTTTCTGCAGATTTTAAATCATCTTCTGTAATATCGCCGTTCTTCTTATCGTTTTTATAGGCATCCATTGCGTCTCTTCTGATTGAACGCACAGCAACCTTTGCATCTTCACCTTTTTTGCGGACCTCTTTAACAAGGTCTTTTCTTCTTTCTTCTGTGAGAGGCGGGAAATTAAGACGAATAGATTTACCGTCATTGTTGGGTGTGATGCCAATGTCGGAAGCAAGAATTGCTTTTTCAACATCTTTTAAGATGCTTGCATCCCAAGGCTGAATAAGAATTGAACGAGGATCGGGAACTGATACGTTGCCAATCTGAGTGAGAGGAGTTGCAACACCATAGTATTCAACAGTTACCCTATCAAGAATACCGGGATTTGCTCTTCCTGCACGAATTGTTGCAAGATCGGAATTTAATACCGACATAGTTTTTTTCATTTTTGATTCAAAATCATTAATGTTTGCTGCCATAACAATACCTCCATTTTATAATTAATTTATTATTTTACAATTGTTCCTATTTCCTGACCAAGAATAACCTTGCGAATATTATCGGGTTCATTAAGGCCAAAAACTCTTATCGGAATGTGATTATCCATACAAAGCGATGTTGCTGTAGAATCCATAACACCGAGACCACGGTTGAGAACGTCAATGTATGAAAGTGCTTCAATCTTTTTAGCGTCTTTGTTAACATTTGGATCAGAATCATATACTGCATCAACATTTTTTGCAAGCAAAATAATATCAGCATCAATTTCTGCAGCTCTGAGCGCTGCTGCTGTATCGGTTGAGAAGAAAGGATTGCCGCTGCCGCAGCCAAATATAACAACTCTTCCTTTTTCGAGATGACGAACTGCTTTGCCTCGAATATAGGGTTCTGCTATTTGACGCATTTCAACACCTGTCTGCACTCTGGTGTCTACTCCTCTTTGCAAAAGTGCATCCTGCAGAGCCAATGCGTTGATAACAGTTGCAAGCATACCCATGTGATCTGCTCTTGTTCTGTCCATATTTTCGCCGCTTCTGCCACGCCAGAAGTTGCCGCCGCCAACAACAATTGCAATTTGAACTCCAAGATCAACACATTCTTTTATCTTATCGGTAATAGCTCCTATGGTTGCATCGTTCAATCCGGTTTTGTTATCACCGGCAAGAGCTTCACCGCTTACTTTAAGTAAAATTCTTTTATATTTTGGCTCCATAATTTCGCCCATTCCTTTCCAATTATATGATATTTTTAATATTATATCATAAATTTTAAAAAAAGGCAATAAAAATAATTCTAAAATATGTCATCACGACAAAAATATAACCACCCTTCCGAGGCTCGGCGGGTGGTTATGGTGGTTTGGTTTAATACGAATTTAATTATATGGTTTAATTATTTGATCATTTTTGCTAACTTTTTTAGCAAACGCCCATAGGCTCTATATTTTACAAATTCACATTACTCACTTTACTATCGTGTTTTATCAGTAAATAAATTCCTGTCTAAATTCGTCGCAGCGTTTACACTATTTCAAACCTGGGTAAAAACATATCAATTTGAGTAACATATTTATTATCAAACAAAGATAACACCTTTTCACTTTCGTTTTTTATCATTCATTCGCTCATTGCAATTTTGCATGCTTCATTGAGGGTGATGATGCGGTCAGGGTTGAAAAGCTCTGACGAAGAAATGAGGCCAAGAGCGTAAGCATCATAAACTGCATTATAGAACGGATGGGCATCGGTCACATCGGTGAAAGGCAGGGTGTGAGAATCAGAAAGCTCGCCCATGTTGATGGCAGAAATAACAAGTGAACAGAATTCTGCACGGGTAATACCATCTGACAAGTTATCAAAGTTGGATGCTATGCCCAAATCCTGAAGAAGTGTGTTTGCCATGTCGTCTGCCATGCTATCGGCTGCCGATGCATATGGCACTGTGCAAAAAGAAGAAAGGATAAGTGCGACGATAAGTATAAAAGATAATTTTTTCATTGATTACACCTCCATTATCCTTGAAAGCATTACTGCAGCCTGAGCTCTTGTGAGAGATGAGATGGGAGCAAAGCTACCATCTTCCATGCCTTTGATGATGCCTGCTGCACAAAGCGAAGCAATAGCATCACGAGCATATGAAGCGATAGAATCAGCATCGGTGAAGACAGGCATTGTGCCATCGGCAAGAGCTGCTGCACGATAAATCATCACTGCAGCATCCTGACGGGTGATGCATGCATTTGGCATGAATGCACCATCAGTGCCAAGCACTATGCCATTGGCTGCCGCTGTGAGTGCATAGGATGCAAACCAATCGTTGCTTGCAACATCGGCAAAAGCGATGTCGGTAGATTTTGCTTCTATGCCAAGAGCAAGCACAAGCATCTTGGCAAATTCGGCTCTGGTGACTTTGTCATCGGGAGCGAAGCTGCCATCTCCCCTACCTGCTATGATGCCTTTGGAGTGGAGAGATGCAATAGCAGAATGAGCCCATGTGTGGTTGGCAACATCTGCAAAAGGAAGAACTAAGCCTGTTTCAGGCACGCTCGTTTCGGGTATTAAAGAGGGATTAGCAGCGATAACACCAAATCCACCATTTCCGCCGCCAGATGAATATGACGGTTTCTGGCTGGGAGATGTGTGGGGAGTTTCAGTCTTGGCAAGGTCTATGGCAGCAGAGAATGCAGTGCGCAATGCGCTCACTGTGGCAAAGCCTTTGCCCTGAAGTGCTGAATCAACAGATGAGGTTGAGTCAAGTGCCTTGTAATCATCAATAAGGTCAGCGATGCCGAGATGTTGAGCATTGACATCTTCTGTTACAAAACCATATATGAGTGATGTGTGGTTGAGTGCGTTAAGCTTGTCGAGAATGTGCTGACTTTTTAATGCACCTATGCACATAATAAGCTTGGCGGCTTCATCAGAAGCAGTGAACACAGTGTCGGCCATTTTCTGATATTCCTGGGTTATCCTGGAACCAAGCTCTGCCCACTCGGCAGAAATTGATGCGTATGCGGCACTGTCAACTGCTTCAATCTGCGGGAAGGTTGCCTCAATCATTGCTTTGGCTTCACCTACAGATGCAAAAGCGCACTGATTGAGCTGAGCAAAAAGCTCGCATGATGCAAGATGAACCATGAATTTTTTGAGGTTGGCAGCGTCACGCTCACCAAAGGACTTTGCATTGGCACTGAGCACATTACAAAGCACAGTGAGATTTGTTTCGGGTGATTTGGATATATCGAATGCATCGGTAAGCAGCGCCCACTTGGATTGTATGGCGGAACCATCGGATGATGTCATAATGTTCCAGAGGGAGTTGAGGGTGTCTGTGTCAAAAATATAAAAGAAATGTGTCCAGCCTTCTGATGCACCCATAGGTACGATGCTGATGTCATATTCACCAGAGTTGAGAGAAACGATTTCTTCAATCTTACCACCGAGAGTAGATTTGATTGTTTTGGGATATCCGCTGACAGATGTACCTCTGTTTTTAATGTCAACAGTGAAGGTCATGCCGCCAAAATCAGGATTGATGTAAATATATTCCATCCTGTTATTGGCGTTGTCGGTATAGAGCTCATGTCTGCCAGCTGCATCTTCTGAGAACTGAACAGAGGGATTTGCAACAAAGCTCTGAACAACAAGATCAGATGCAAGCTCATTGCCATATGAATCCTGTGCACCGGCTTTGATAACAAGCGAATATGCGGAGCCTGATTCAAGAGTAACCGCTGAGTTAATCTCAACATCACCCCCATCACAACTGAAAGATGCAGAATCAACCTTGGTGCCATTTTCATCAACGAGCTCAATATTACTTGCAAAAGAAGCAGGAAGATTAGTTTTGAGCGAAAAGGCTGCCTTGGAGAGAGTGTTGCCGGAGAGGACAATGTCTTTGGCAGAAATATCGAAGCTTGGGTTAGAATTAATGACACTATAAACAGCAGTCTTGCACACGGCTGATATGTCGCTTTCCATATAATTGTTGTCACCCATAAACTGGAGGGTTTCTGTGGCGGTAACTATAAAATAAATATCGCTCTTTCCTGCATCAATGAGCTGTTGTGCATACTGAGTTGCATTGATGCGATATGCAGATGATACATATGCATCATAATTTGCCAAATCATTCTCATTCCACGCAACATGCTCATCAAAACTCGGATGACCCAGTTCATACTGTGAATCAATATACTCAGAAACATCGGACAATTTCAGAACTGACAAATCACCGAGGTCATCGGTTGCACATTGGTAAACTGTGATTTTACTTGATTTATCAACATTTTTGGGCGGAGCAAGCCAGAATTTGAATTCAAAAGAATCGAGCTTCTCAATGCCGGTGAGTGTAGGCAACGGAGCTCTATAAATAATCGCATGCAAGCTCGGTGAATATATAGACATTCCACGCCCAGTTAACAACTGCGAATATTCATTTGACACAAAATATGCAGCGGAAATCAGGCCTTGCTCATTTAGCATTTTAGCATCAATGGTAAAATTGTACATTTTGGCAAATTTCTGACCGAAAGCATCGGTTACTTCCACCTCAACATCATATGTTTTGAAAGGTGCATAATCATAATCAAAAGTCAAATCGGTGCCTGAGATATCAATGTCGGTTTCGCTGACTTTTGAGCCATTTACTTTGATAGTTGCATCAGAAATATCATTGGAAAAAGTAAGCTCGAATTTATCACTTGGGTATACAGGCTCGGTCTTTGATTTCAGCTCCAAAGTCGGAATATCTTCAATAGTAACCTTGATATAGGGGCGATAGCTTGCATTGGTATATTCACTTGATGCGAAAATTACATAAGCATAACTACCTGACACCTCACCCAATGCAGTAAGGAAAGCAAACTCTGTGTCATCGTTTATGCCGGAAGCAGTTGCTTTTTTGAATGCAGAAGTAACATCAAAGGTCATAGGTCTAGGTCTGCCGCCGTAAGCTACAGCAGGGAATCTTACAGACGATGTGTCAGCAACGGCATTAGGATCAATGATAGCATAGCCAGACATAACGGGAGAATATTGATTGCTTGCCCATGTGTTGTAGGTGATGGTGGATTCACTCCAGCCTGAATAAGCAGGATATATATTCATGGTGTTAGTCATGCTATAAGAACCAGCTTGGTTACCATCTTTTCTTTCACCTACAATATAGGTGCAAAATT
>SVJL01000036.1:0-2125 GCA_015068985.1 Oscillospiraceae bacterium | reverse complement strand
TCAACCTTGGTCACTGTCTTGTTGGTACCAAGTGCAGCTTTGAGCCCTGTGAGAGCAGCTTTGTGAACTGCATGTTCTTTTGAAGTGGTGCCTGCAGTAGCTCGAAGATAATAGGAAGTGTCTTCACCGCCGCTGTATACTCCATAGCCAGAGTTATGGCTCATATAATCGTATGAAAAAGCGATGGAAGCATCTTCAGTGATGGGAAAATTGAGAGTTTCTTCTCCTGCTGCACTGACAAAGATTGAGGGCACAAGTGTTGCGAGAAGCGTTATGCAAAGCAAGATTGAGAGCAGTTTTTTCATTCAAATCTCCTTCCTTTCTTTTCTTGTTGTGTTGAAAAAATTTTTTATTTCCATTGTAGGGAATGGATTTATACATTCGAAAAGGTTCGAAGCGTATAAATTCATTCCCTACATCACGAAACGGAGAGCGGTATCACCGCTCTCCGTGGTGAAAACTTTGTTTGTTCGTTATTTAATATTTCGTTATTTAATATAAATGATTAATTACTGAACCGGAATTGTAACAATATCTGCAAGATTTGCAAATGTGATACCATCCCAACCAAATGCTTTGATTGTGGTTGCAGTTTCAGGAACTGTGAGTTCACTTGTTCTATACACTTTAGATTCTTCTGCTTGTGCATCGAATGATGAGAACTGAACCCCTACAAGCTCATTGGAAGAATTGTATGCAGCAATGGCAATGATGAGAGCTTTTTCTGCCATAATATTGTTGTCGATTCTCCAATGTCCCTGAATTATATCACCAACATTTGCAGAAGTAAGAGTAGCAGCAGCAGCAAATGCCTCATTGGTGTGTTCAGCATCCTTAGCGAGGATTTTGATGCCATAATCAACAAAATCATATTCTGTGGTGAAAGATGCTACTTCGAGGTCAAGAGTTTCTTTGTTGCCATAAATATCTTCAAACTCGCCTTCGAGTCTAAGAGTGTATGTGGCACCCTCTTCTAATACAAGAGGCTGAGAAAGATAAATTTCACCATTGTAGAAATTGTAAGCAAATGGAACATTTTCTATCTCATTTCCATTTGCATCATAGAGATGCTTATTTTCTTCAACATCTGTATTGAAACGAGTAGCAAGTTTAACACCAACTTTTTTGACAGTTGCACCTGAAACAGCTACATCTGCGTTGGCTACCGCGATTAACGGATTAGAGTTTACAGAGCTGTAAACAGCTGTTTTATAAGCTCTAGAGTAATCGCCATCCATATTGGCGTTAGCACCCAATAACTGTAATGTATAATCACAATACACTATGAAATATATTTCTTCTTTTCCTTCTGCGATGCATCTATTAGCATACTCTGTAGCATCAACTCTGTAGTTGTTGGCTTTGTATGCACTTATATCCGAGCCATTCCATGCGACTGAACCATTGTAATATACATCAGATACTATATTTCCGTCGCTAAGGCAAGCGGAAACATCAGATAAAGTGAGTGTGTCAACCCAAACATATCCATTAGAATCATATTCATCAGAACTATATTCATAAACTTTGATATGAGGGGCTTTATTTTCACTGCCGGGCTTATCCCAGAAGCTGAGCTCAAATTTGTCAAGATAGCTACCTGCAGGAATTGTCGGCAATGTTGCTGCGTATACAATAACTCCGCTCGATTGTGCAATAGCTGATCCGACACTAGTAACTAACTCAGCTCCGCCATCTTTGATATGGTATGCGTAAGGAACGAGTGTTTCGGTAGTAGTTGTTTCATAGCTTGTGGTGAAGCTATATGTTTTCTGGAAGTTATTGTTGAAAACATCAGTGATATTAACCACTACATCGTATTTGGTCAAAGTTGCGTATTCATAATCGAAGCTGAGTGTATTTTGATCTACAACAGAAGCAACATTTTCATTATTTACTGTTATTGTAGCTTCTTTAATCAAATTAGACATAGTAAGAGAAAAAACATCTGATGGTTTTTCGGGGATAACTTCAGAAGTCACTGTCAACTCGGGTATGGTGTCAAAAGTGATTTCGAGATATGGACGAGCAGCTGTGTTGGAGTGTTCACTCATTGCTACCGTAAAGTAATCATATTCGGGACCGCGTGTGTGCATATAGAATGAAAGCATTCCATCACCTGTAA
>SVJL01000035.1 GCA_015068985.1 Oscillospiraceae bacterium | reverse complement strand
CTTTACCAACATCGTAGGCAGTGTTGAATGAATTGATTGTTGCATTTCTGAAAGAAAGAACGCCTATGTTACAGGTGAAAGGTCTTGAGAAGCCTTCAGATTTTGCTTTTGCAAACACTGCAGTCCATTCATCAATGGTTTCGGGAATTTCCATATTCCATTTTTTGAGAAGGTCGGCTCTAACATAAAGACCTGCAAAGCCTCTTGTTTCACCAAGGTTAAGCACATTAAAGCCATAGTATCTGCCATCGTCGGTGGTAGCTGCAAGTTTATAGGCATAGTTGTGCTCTTTGCCGTATTCACCTTCCATATAGTTATAGTAACTGGGAGCGTGCTCTTCGAGGTAGTCGTTGAGTTCGATAACAACTTCGTCATCAAGAGCCTGCTGAGGACCGCCTGAATAGTTTGCCCAGTTGTATTCCATCATATCGGGAAGATCGGAGCCGGAGAGCATTGCAATGAATGCTTCATTACCGGTTGAACCTTCGATTGGATGAGTAAAATCAATGTGAACGCCGGTGGCTTTTTCCATTTCCTGATAGAAAAGCATTTCTGAGTAGTCACTGAGTGTTCTGGATGTTGTGCTGTTCATTGTGCACCAGTAAGTAAAGGTGCTGCCATCTGTTTCTACGCGCTCCACTTTGTTGCCGCCGCAGCCTGCAAAGGCCGACGCAATAAGTAAGCACGCACAGAGAAGAGCAATGATTTTGCTGATTTTTTTCATTATTATTACCTCCATATTTTTATATTTCAACAGTCATGCCGTCGTAGGACACTTCAAATCCCTTTTCTTTCGCTATGGGTGCAAATTCGTCATATCCTGCCAAGCCGTTATGAGAAAAATGGTTCACAACGCATTTGGTGTCAGAATTGATGCAGCCAATAGCGGCAAGTCTGTTTTTAACCGGCTCGTTGCCGGTTATGCCCATATGACCTCTGTTGTCCCATTCAAGAAGCACGTTTGTGCAATCGAATGACACTATGTCGTAGCATATTCCGCTATCTTCAAGCCATTTCCAGCTTTCTTCGGGGAAAATTCCCGTGTCGTGAGCGTAGAGAATAGCTTCATTTCCCTTTTCGATGCTATAGAAAACTGCCTCGGGGCAATTGTGATCGGCAACAAGAGGAGTGACTCTGTAGTCACCAATCATAAAGCTTTCAAAGGGTTTTATTTCGTGAAGCTCTGCCTCTCCCGCATTTTCCATTGCAGATAAAGAATCGCCGAGGTCATTTTTGATAACCGACAACACGTGAGATGTGGCATAAACCTTAAAAGGTTTGCCGTTCTTTAGGTGAGCAAAGCCCTCGTGACGCATATACAACTCTTTTGTATACAAGTGATCCGAATGTGCATGGGTTATAATGCAACTGTCAATTGTGTGGAGAGGGAGACCATAGCTGAGCACGTGAAGATAGGTATCGGCAGGAAGGTCGATGAGAATTTTATCGTCAACCAAAGCCTGACTTCTTGTGCGAACGTTACGGCCGCCTTTTTCTCTGGCTTTGGTGCAGGTGTCGCAATCGCACCAAAGAGCCGGAACGCCCTCGGCTGCTGCTGTTCCGTAGTAAGTCAGTTTCATAATTGTTGTCCTCCAATAATTTGCTTAGATGATATCATTCTACCACAACTGCTGCTTAAAATCAATCTATAAAGACTGTATAATCCGGATGCCTGTCTTTTATTGTAATTGTGATGCACAAGGTTTGGATGCAACCCTTTTTTTCGGTTGCTTGTTTCTGTGATTATTTATAATTTATATATCCAGAACATAGGCAAGCAAAAGATTAACTGTATTATTCAATCCGGAAATATGTGTACGTTCCATGCCATGACTGCAATAAACAGCCATACCAAAAGCCGCGTGGCGAAGATTGTTTCCGCTTTTTATTGCCGCTCCCGCATCTGTGCCATAACGATAAAATATGTCCACAGCATAATCACACTCTGCTTTTTTCGCACAAGTAATCAAACGATTAGTTAATTCATAATCATACGGAGTCGAAGCATCCTTGGCACAGATTGAAACCGAATGTTCATTTCCGTTATAATCCGGTCCGATAAGGCCAATATCCACAGCCACATACTCTGAAACTTCCGACGGAACATATGCACCGCCCACACCTATTTCCTCCCCATATGGAAAGGCTAAAATTGTTTTATATTTTGGTTTCAGGTCGTTTTCCGTAAGATACTTAAGCATTGTAAAAACGCACGCAATACCCGCCTTATCATCAATAAATCTTGATTTAATATATCCGTTTTGAGTTATCTGGCAGCGTGGGTCCAGGAAAACATAATCTCCGTGCTCTATTCCCAAAGCTCTCACATCTTTATCATTACTTACATCCTCATCTATAATAACCATCATAGTATCCTCGTTGCGTTCCAATGTGCGAGCATCATCAAAAACATGTACCGAATGTGATTGGCATACAACAAGCCCTGTATATTCTTTCCCGTCACGGGTGTGCACAATTACGTTCTCACCCTCAACATTGGAAAAATTAAGGCCTGCCAGCGCACGAACCCTTATCATTCCGTTAGAATCTATTTTGCGTACCATCATCCCGAGCGTATCCGCGTGCGCTCCTATAATAACTGTTTTTGAATTATCCTCACCGTCCAAAGTGATGTATGCTGTACTTCTATTATCATATGTTACTTCTTTGCCAAATCTTTTTGCATACTGTTCAATAGCCAAATTAAATTTAGCATAAAAGCCTACCGGGCTATGTACAGATACAATATCCTTAAAACATTCCATCATAAAATTGCTATCCACATTATACTTCATAATTTATCTTCCCTATATTAAAATTTAAGTTATTCTTTTTCTTCAGCAACACCCTCGACTAAATCTGTCACTATTTGATTTAACTCAGAAGCATCCTTTGCAGTTATAATAGTTCTTCCCGATTTTTCCGCTTTTTTCTTTTTGTATTTCGACATCATTCGACAATCTTGCTATGATTTTATCGAACTATGAACAAAAATTCTTGTAGGGACAGATGCCCACATCTGTCCGTTTTCGGGTCGATGAAGGGCATCGACCCCTACATTTCGGCAATTAGTTAAACGATGTAGTCAATGTGCCAAATGCGGTTCGTCGGAAACCGCCGAACCCTACATTGTTCATATCGATTGTACAATCCGGATGCCAACCACAAAAGGCTTCACCTTGAGTAAACAATGATTTTATTGAGAATTGTAGGGGCTGGCGTCCTCGACAGCCCGCCAAACGGACCGTCCGGGAGGCCGGTCCCTACAAAGTGGCATTATTTACTTTAGGAGAGGCTCAGCCGTAGACGGTGATGGATTGTGATTTTTATTCACCGCAAAGCACAACTGCCATCATATCGCTGCCTGTCATAAATGCAACAACTTCGGAGCATCCGCTGCCAACTGCCATATATGGCAGGAAGTCGGCCATTGAGCCAACCTTTACAGTGTCGGTTGATGGATAATACACATACACACCAATGGTTGAAAGCACCGGATATATTTCGGGACTCTCCAAAACAGTGGATTCGGTGGGCATTGTGGGAGAAATGCTGAAGAATGTGCCATCTGTCTGATACACATAACCCTTCATCACACGGTTGTTATCGTTGTAACCGTTGGTGGGAGTGTGCGGTCTGCCAAAGATATTCATATTGTCCCATGCACGGCAAAGGATTCGTGCATCAATTATAACGTCTTCGGAGTCGAGCTGGAACTGAACAAGGTCGCCGCGTTTTACCTGATAGCTTCCTGTTGCACTTGTACCGTCAAAACCGGGCACCCTTTCGATAAGAGAATCATCTTCAACAAAATATGCCGCCGGACTTCCGTCAACATAGCCGGAAATCTGCTTTCTGGGTTCGCCGTCTGCGTCTTGAGTCACTCTTATTGCGTCTACCATCATAACAGGTGACTGGTCACCAACAGAGCTTCCTCTGGTGCTTGCAACCTCAAAGGTTACAACGTCGGCAATGAGCTTGTCTTCAGAAATCTTATAGGCACTGAGCTTGTAATATTTATAGTGGCTGCAGGATTTGTTAACAGTTGAGCAAACATATTTGCTTGCATCGCCATTGTCGGGAATAAGGAACACGGTGGTGTCGTCGGTTGCACCAATCTTACCGCCAAAAATGCTTATACTCGAATCCCACCAAAGACCTCTGTCGTCACCGCCGGGATATTTGTATGCTTCAACAAAACCGTTGCCGACAGTTTTTAAAACAGCAACCTTGCCGTCGGAGTTGAGAGCATAACGTATAACGCTTCCCTCGTGAGGCTTAAGATTTGTGCTCTGAGCTGATGCAGTGGAGAGAATGTCGCCATTAAAGCGGAGCTTTGAAGCACAATCCAAAACTGTGAGTCCGTTGCCGCCGTCTTCCATAATGCGAACCATTGCAGTTGTTTCGAGGCTTCCTGTGGTGGTTACACCCTCAAGATAGCCCCAACGCTCGCGGGAAACCATATCGTCACGAACAACGCCGATTTCGCCGTTTAAGTCGAGGTAGCATATGATTTTGTCGCCTATGCTGAATTTAAGACCGTACTTTTCAAGCTCAGCACACACGCCATATGTTTTTTTGCCGATTGTAACAAGGGTGTCACCGTTTGTTGTTTCAATAGATTCCACCTTGCCAATCACTTCGTCAACAATTTCTCTGATTTCCATATATCCGCCGTCACGGCTCACAATGCAGCTAAGGAGACTGTCGGCCTCCAAAGACTCGATTGTTGCCTTGTTGCCCTTGCGGTCATAGATGGAAACTATTTTGTCGCCTGATTCTTTGAGGTTCAGGGGTGATGCAGAATTGTATTCGTCATACACAAGCTTGCCGTAATAGTCTATTGAACGGGCATACACAGTGCGATAGCTCTTCACTATTACTGCATCTGCCGAATTGTTGCCGTCACAGTCGATAACTGTTACGGTGCCGTTGTCTATCATAATGTCTTCCGCTTTTACAGGAGCGGCAGGACGATAGTTATACACAACGTCGGTTGATGAATTGAGCTTTATTTCATCAAAGTCGCCGTTTTCATCGGTATAGCTTATAACAAGACCGGCGTAACCGTCGATGGAGTCGGCGTCGAGCACCAGCACCTTATTGGTGTCGGAGGGGTAAGCACACACAAGCTCTCTTTTGGTGCCGTTTTCTCTGTAATAATATTCTACGCTGTAGCCAAGAAGCTCCGATGCATCTGACGGTGCATTGTGATAAACCACACCGTCTATAACAACTGTTCCATTGCCGTAGGTCTCAGAAGATGTGAGACCGCCTTTTTCGGTGGTTGTTATCTGACCTTCGCCTGAGTAGCAACGCAAAAATGAGGTGAGAGCGGTTGTATCTTTGTTTGTTGTCACACTCACGCTTCCGTCGTTAGAAAAACCCTCGGTTGTCATAACCGGCACATCAAGTGCGTTATAGAGCATAACTGCCATTGTGCCAATAGAAAAGGTTTTGTCGTAGCTAAAGCTCTCTAAACCGGAGGTGATGTCGAGGCTTGACGCATACTGAATAAAGCCGTAGGGATAGCCTCCCTGAGCCGATGCGGGAATGCTGTAACCCATAGCACTGATGAGCATTTTTATAAATTCCTGCAAAAGCATTGGACGCTCAGGACTGAATGTGCCGTCGCCATTGCCGTGAATGATGCCCATATTGGTGAGGGTTTCAATTTCTGCCGCATAGGCGGTGTCGGGTGTTACATCACTGAATTTACCGCCAACACTAACTGTTGAAATATTCATAAATTTGGCAAGATAGTGTGCTGCCAGACCACGGTTCACTTCCTTAGAAAGAAGTGCCGAATCGTCAGACTCAAGCACGCCGAGAGCTGTGAGAATTTTCGCTTCTTTTTCGCAATCGGGCACAGAGGAGTCTGCCGCAAACACAGTGGCAAAAGAGGATATAACGAGGGAAAGAGCAATAAATGTCGAAAGTATTTTGGTCATATAACGATTTTTCATACTTCTCCCTCCTTTAATTTATACAATTCATAAAGAATCTTTGCTGCTTGAGCTCTTGTTGCATTGGCATTTGGAGCAAAGCTTCCGTCGCCCATACCGTTTATGATGCCCTGTGAAGAAAGAGCATCAACTGCATCTTTAGCATAGTCGGCAATGGAATCAAAATCATCAAAAGAAACTTCGTTTTCGCCCTTTGCAATTGCGAGAGCACGGAATGCAATTACGGCAATATCCTGACGGGAAATGTTTTGACCAACGCCAAAGCGTCCGTCGCCAACTCCATTGACGATTCCTGCTTTGAGAGCCGATGCAACGTAAGAATAATACCATGCCGAAGAATCAACATCGGCAAAATCGGCACTTGCATCACTGTCCACTTCGCCAAACAGGCTCACAAACATTTTGATAAATTCCTCACGGGTAACATAATCTGCAGGTGCAAAATCTGAATCGGTTTTGCCGTTTATTGCTCCCATGTCTTTGAGAGCTTCAACCGCCTCGGAAGCCCATTCATAACCTGCCATATCTGCAAATGAACCATTTGATGCTTCAGGTGCCTGAGATGGCTGAGCCGGAGTGGTTGTAACCGGAGGTGTTATGGATGGAGCGGGAACAACGGCAACGCCGCCGGAGCCGCCCGAACCGCCGGAGCTTACGGGTTTTTTCTGAGTGTCGGCTGCATCTTCGCCCTTTTTGTTGATATCTTTTGCAAGGTCTGCAACCGAGTCATAATCTTTGCCCACAATTGCTTTGTCAACCTTTGAGGTGTCGGTCAAGCTATAGTAGGCAGGTTTGTGGCCAAGAGCTTCGGTTATCAATTCTTTATTCTGAACAAGAATTGGTTTAACATCGCTCCAAAGCTCGGCAGACTCTATGGCATAAAGAACACATTCCTCTTCAAAGAGGCTTATCATATCTGTCAGGGAGGTGCAATCGGCAAAGCCGAGAATACTGCCGCAGAGTGCTGTTTTTTCACTATCTGTGAGAGTGTCTGAGTAGGTCACGTATGCATCGAGCTTGTCAAGACCAAGATAATCTTCGTTATCTGCAAGCATCCCTTTGAGCTCTGTTGCGTCGTCGGCTGTTTTGAGTGTGTAGACTACGCAAGCCTCCTCAAAACAATCACGAAGCTCTGCACCGCTTGGGAAGCCAACGCCATTGTCGGCTTTGAGAGCTTCCTTATTTTCAAAGACATATGTCATAATGTCATCGTCTATGCCGGTGTATTCTTTGCCAACGAGCAAATCATAAACTTTAGTGTCGAGTGCAAGCTCTTTTGGCGAGGTTACGGTGATTTCGGTTTTGAGAGCCGATGATGTGGCTGTGCGATTTACTGCATCAAGAGCTTCGCCAACGTGAGCCGATGTGGAATAATAGAACTCGTCTGCGAGAACTTCTTCTGCTCCGGCAAAGCTTGCAACAACAGTGTAGTTGCCTTTGGTGCTGGTGGTCACGTCATCATCTTCGGCAAAGCCAATGCCGAAGCTTACATTGAATGTGCCATTGGCGGCAGTTGTTACCTGACGGTAAGAATGTACCACCGATTTAAAACTTGCTATATCGTTATTTAAGTTATCTTCGGTTGCTCCTTGGGTGAGAACCATAAGGATAACCGGAGTTGTCTCTGTTTTTCCAATGTTGCCACTAACTGTTAAAAGACCTTTAACGTCAGGGTGCAATCCCTCAGGGGCGTTTGCTTCCTCGTAGGGTATGTAGGAAACCTCAATACCGGGAGAGGCAGGCGCGGCAAAAACTGCCGTGCCCACCGGTGCAAAAACAGAGAAAATCAGTGTGCAAGCTGTCAATATGCTGAGTGCACATTTTGATAATTTTCTGTGTTTATTGTTCATAGGGGTTCTCCTTAATCGTTAAGACCTAAAGTTTCGGCTGCAAAATATGGTGCTGCAGTTGTATCTGTGTTCCACACAAATGCTTTTGCATAATATGCATTGCCATCATCGGGAACATTTGCTGTGAGTTCAAAGGTTTTGGTTACTGCATTGATGCTGTCGGTATCAATTGATACAAGCTCGTTTGTTACTTTGTTGTAGATTGCAATTGCGGCGTAGATGTCGCGAGCAAGTTTATCTTCCGTTTTCACTTCAATTGTTGCACCTAGTTCACCAGCAACTACTTCATCACTGCTGAACTCAAAATCTACAAGTGTAAGGAGTGGCATAGTGGTAAAGGTGATGGTTTTTGCCACATTTAATGTTGCACCAAACACATCTGTTACTGCACAGTTTGCCATTAAGGTATATGTTTCTTCGGGAGCGAGGTCAACTGTGGGATAGAATGAAATACCATTTTTATGTGAACTGAGACCAACTGTGCCTGCAACTGCATTGCCCTCACTGTCGGTAAGAGTCACATTAGAAGGTGTCGCAGTTGTGGTAGCAATAGGCATATTGAAGAAAAGTGTGGGGTCTGCTGTAACGGAAACTTTATCTGTATTGCAATTTATCAAATTCGTCTCTGTACAACGGGGAGAGTCAGCAGTATAAACCCTAAAATCATCAATGCACATATATCTGTTGGGTGCCCATCTGGGCCATACAGTATAGGTTACTGATGTAATGTCTGCAAATCCTGTGAGAGCAGATAAGTCTTCATCTGCCGTCTGCTTTGAAGTGTCATCTATATCGGCTTCGCGCCATGTATTCATAATAACCTTGTCATTTTTCAGATCCAATACAGCTCTCACATATCGCCATTCATCCTCTGCTTTTGGCATCGATTTGGCAGCCGAACCGCAGAAGCTATAGCTCCAATTTGCACCGGAGTATCCCAAAACCGCAAGAGATTTTGCAGAGCCGTCCGCATCAACACCACCTATTGTTATTCTTATCTGACCAAAAAGATGTTCATAATACGCTGCTTCCACAACAAGCTTTCCATCACTTCCAACAGTTCCAGTTGGAATCGTGTTAACAATCGTCATTGTGCTCGATGATGACTGTGAAAGCTTCATTGCACTTTCGTGAGTACCCACAGATGTCTTTTCTCTGGTTATCGTAGATACTCCAGCAGCCGACCATGAGCCATTTGTCCATGTAGAATTTGAACTTTCAGCAAAGTTTCCATTTTCAAATGTTAGTTTTTCATCATATGAAGTACTTCCACCAGTCGAAAGAGTCATTTCTGCAATATCAAAACTATCACCATCCGTTGTTCCATTATCACAAAAACCCCAACCTAATCCAATATATGTCTTGCTTGAACTTGGGCTGAATAAAT
Source organism: Oscillospiraceae bacterium (assembly GCA_015068985.1). Taxonomy (GTDB): domain Bacteria; phylum Bacillota; class Clostridia; order UMGS1810; family UMGS1810; genus RGIG1828. The sequence goes on along the minus strand of SVJL01000035.1, from coordinate 7,279 downwards.
TTGCTTTGTGAGAACAATTATCAAAACTTCCACCATCAATATAAAAAACAAATTCATTTTTTGAAAAATCAAGAGTAACCTTAATATCATACCAAACATCATTTTCCAAAGTATATTTATATTCTGCGGAACCACCCCAGTATAATCTGTTATGTACAGCTCTCCACCACTTCATAATAGTTGTGTGTGATTCGTCTGTTCCTACTAAATATAAATATAAATTACCTTTAGTCTGTGCGACATTACCTCCTCTAATTATGCTTGAGAAAGTAATAACTTCATTTCCGTTTTTGGTGAAATTCAAATTGTTATCAGTAATTTGAATACCCCCGTCAGGATTCACACTTGTTTCTCCAAAGTATTTTATATTTGCATAATTACCAAACTCATCATCTGAAGAAAAAGAAACATCTAAATTATTGCTTGTTGTTGTGTTTTCAATTGGTGCCATAACACCATTTGAACTAACAAACGGATTTTCTTTACGATAATGTTCATTCGCATTTACATTCACATCACTAAAATTCTCATTTTTTTCCACCGATGCAGGAATCACTGTTGTTTCTCCATCTGCAAACACCGGAAGTGCGGTAAGAATCATTATTACCGACACCAAAATTGAAATTATTTTTTTCATAATAAATTACCTCCTATGGGTTTTATTAAAAATCACTTTTTGTGATTATTCCAAAACAATTGAGTCTATGTAAGCTCCGGGCTTATCAAGACTATTCCACACATAAACTGCCGGATAGTATGTATATCCATCATCAGGCACAGTTACCGTCAAGGTGTGTTCAATCTCGGTGAGGTGGTCGGTATAGGCAACATCGCCTGCAATGAAGCTTTGTGATTCTTTTTCGTAAAGACCAAGAAGCACTGCAACCTGCTCAGGCTCGCCGCCGTTTATGGTGATTTTAACATCTGCACTAAGCTCGCCGGCTTCAACGTCTGCCACGCTTTCGGTTTCAACTCCGCCCTGAGAGAAGATGCAGTTATTGAGCTTAAAGAGCTTGGGTGTTGAAAATGTGATTTCTTTGTCTATAGCAAGAACCTGACCGAAAATATCGGTGACAGTACCGCTAATTGAAAGTGTGTAGGTTTCTTCAACATTCAAAGGAGAGGCAGGCTTGAACATAATGCCTGTTTTTTTGGCATTGAGAGTTTTTGTACCCGATACTGTGCTGCCCTGTGAATCTTTGATAGTCATCGTCACATTGGTGAGTGTTGAGTCTGCAAGTGGCATATTGAACTCGGCTGTCAGAGCATCGGTAATATTTATGCTTCCGACAGTTCCATTTATCGGATTGGAGCCTTCAAAAATGAGTTCATCTGCTTCGTAGACCCTGAAATCATCAATGCACATATATCTATCGGGCGCCCATCTGGGCCATACAGTGAATGTTACAGAAGTTATGTCAGCAAATCCTGCAAGAACCGACGAGTCTTCATCTGATGTCTGCTTTGAGGTGTCATCTATATTGGCTTCGCGCCATGTGTTCATGGTAGCCTTATCATTTTTTAAATCCAACACAGCTCTTACACAACGCCATTCATCCTCTGCTTTTGGCATACTCTTTGCGCTTGCACCGCAAAAGCTATAATTCCAGTTTGCACCGGAGTATCCCAAAACCACAAGAGATTTTGCCGCACCACCTGCATCAACACCGCCTATGGTTATTCTTATCTGACCAAAAAGATGTTCATAATACGATGCTTCCACAACAAGCTTTCCGTCACTTCCAACAGTTCCGGCCGGAATCGTGTTAACAATCGTCATTGTGCTCGCTGATGACTGCGAAAGCTTCATTGCGCTTTCGTGAGTACCTACAGAAGTCTTTGTTCTGGTTATGCTTGATACTGCATCAGCCGACCAAGAACCATTTGTCCATTTACTGCCTGCTGATGAAGCAAATGTGCCATTTTCAAAGGTGAGTTTTTCATTGTAGGCAACTGAGCCATAGTTTTTTAATTTTGCATCGGCAATATCAAAGCTGTCACCCTTGGCGACCGGTCTCAGATATCCGATGCCGAATCCTTCATAAGTAACATCGGCCGGAATTGCATACTTGGCTGAATCGCAAGTGTGAGTCACATTGTCAAAATTGCCGCCATCAAGGGTCAGTTTATACAACTTATTATTGAGATCAAGAGTAAATTTAAAATTGTACCATGTGTTGTCGGCAAGTGCAAGCTCTGTGTTATGCTTTGAGTTACCCCACCACAATCTGTTTAAGCTGTCTGTGTTCCACCAGAGCATCACTGTCTCTCTGCTACCGCTTTCTGTGAGCAAATAGAAATAAATATGCTTGTTTGTATTTCGGCGAAGAGTGACATCAAAGGTCATCACCGAATTGTCGCCACTGCCCTGAACATTGAGATCACTATCGGTCAGACTTGCACCGCCGTTTGGCGTGGCCGATGCTTCAGCAGTGTATTCTACTCGGACATAATCACCTATACCATCATCTTTAAAGAGCTTTGCTCCCAGACCACTTATTGTAGGTGCCTTGAAACCACCTTTCTGATAAGGTGACGATGCACTGTAGCTTGCCGCAAGCTCACTTTGTGTGAAACCGTCAAGCGGAGCAGTCAAATCAAGCGTCACGGCATCATCTGCCAGCGTAGCCACCGGAAAAACCGCCAAAGCTGCAACCATCACTGAAATGGCTATGGCTATCAGTTTTTTTAGCATTTTCGTTTCCTCCTTTTTTAATCTTGTGGGGATTGTTTTATGTGTATTATACTAATACACATAAAAGGGGTCCCCCTTTTATTATTTTAGCTTTCAAAATTTACGAAATAATAACCTGTTGAAGCTCCGTCGGTCACGGTGATTCGTGCACAGCGATTGTCTTCGGTGGGTTTTTGGATTGAAGCTTCAACACCGTCAGCTAAGGCAACATCAATATCAACTGCGTTAATGTCGGTCAGTGAAGCTTTGAATGTTTCATAATTAAGTGTGTAGATTCTCTTTTCGGGCGAGAAGCCGTCTATAGCTATGCCGCCAACGGTTATGCCGCTCACAGTCGGCACCGCCTCGGTGGCTTGTATTTTAAAGCCTGAAATGTCTGCCGGGCCTTGCGCAACAGCATCTTTCTCTGTGCCGCAAAGCGGAGTGATACACACTGTATACTCTGCAGATTCAACATTGTCTGCCTTAATATAGAGCTTCCAGCTGTCCGAATCGTCAACACCATATTTTGGACGGGGTGAGGTTTCGAGTGCTACACAGGGCATTTTGCCAAACTTTAAAGACTCAGAGCCAAGAAGCTTTATGAGCACTTTGTTGTTGCCGCTTGAAACAACAGCACTTCTTCCGTCGGAGGCAAGGTCAATTTCGCCGCCAACGTGAATGAAGGAATAGAAATCGGATGGAACTTTCATCTTGACCTTATCCTGAACAGTTGTTGTCATACTAACCTTGTCGGCAAGAACAAAGCGTTTGAAAAGCTCTGCACCCTTAAATTCATACACATCGGTAAAATCGGCACTCATGAGAGTGTAGCGGTTGTTATATTCAAAACCCGGAATGTTTATGATTGCACTGTAGTTCTGATCTTCATAATAGCCGGGGTTTATGACAATTGTGTTGTGAGCTTCGGCTCTCATACGGTAGTAAGGATAGTTGTTGAGGAATATTCCCTCATCTCCGTGAGAGGTATACATTGCTCCCTCCGAGCCCATATCCTTTACCCAACGGTTGCCAAAAAGGTCGATAATGTATTGACCGCAGTCAAGGTCAACAATTCTGCCGCCGCCGTCGTCGGCTCCGTGGAAAGCAACATAGAACTGGTCGGTACCATAGCCCGAACGGGTTGCCGCAATGGGGAACTCACGAGTGTTAGTTTCGGTGGGGATGCCTGAGAGGTCGCCGTCGAAAGACGGATTGTACCACATTATGTCGGTAAAGTCGGCTCTTTGAGAGAAGTTTTCTAAAAACCACTTTCTGTAACGGGCAAGACTTGGGTCATTATATCTTGAAGCAAGCCACATAAACTCCGGACAGCTCAGTGCCCCTTTATCGGAGTTTGCCAAGTCAAAGTTCGCCACAGAACCGGTCATAGCTATCATAAAGTATGCACCCTTGTGAATTCCGGGTGACTTGGTGAGACCATAGTCGGTGCCAAGTGCCGACATCATTGTGTTAAAATTGAATGCAAAATATTTATAGCTGTAACGCCAGTAGGTTGGGCCTTCTTTCCATGCACCGTCGGGTGCAAACTTGGCAACGAGTCTTTGAAGATGAGGAATACTGCTCGACACAATTTCGCCTGCAATTTCTTCAAGCTCGGCTGTTTCGTCACCAACAGCCAGTGCTGCCATGTTAAGACCGCCTGTGCACACGCTAACCCAGTTGCCGGGGTAGGTTGCAGCGTTCACATTTGTCCAGAGGCCGCTGGTGGTGGGATATTCCTCACCTCTGAACTGCTTCAGACCATATTTGAAGCCTTTTTCGCTGAGTCCTTTGAGGATAATTTCTTTATCATCATCGGAAATGAGGTCATAGCACCAGTCAAAACCAATGCCGACCGCTGCCGCCATTTCGGCAACATCAAGAAAATGCTTCTGATTCCAGTCGGGGAAATTGTCGCCGCACACATTAACTATTTCGGCGATTGCTTTTTTTGCATATTTTTCGTCGCCCTCAATGAGGTATGCAAACGACAGATTGCTCACCTTTTCAAGTACCTTACGGCTGACAACAAGCAAACGTACACCTTGGAGTTCATATTTCAAAAAGTCTGAATTCAAATAGTTTGCATCGCAGTTTGCTAAAAAGGAAGCATACCATTTTGCAGTTGTTGCATCGTTTGCTATTTTTTCTTTTATCTGCAAGATACTCTCGGGTGTTACCATAATTCGTGGGTGAGAATTGTCAGGGTGGTTTGATTTTAGTGTGTCAACAATCTCTGCTGCAGTGGGAGTTTCAAAAAGCATAGGTTTTAATGCGGCATCAAGGATTTTTTTGTCTTTTTTGTTTGAAAGATTAAAGCTTTCTGCATTACTTCCTATTATAATATAGTCACCATCATCATATATGCCTTGGGTATTGAGCACTTTTTTTACAACATCGAGAGAAACAAGAACGTCTCCGTCGGCATCGACAGGAAGGCACTCGGTCCAATAGCTTACATCATTCACCACGTAGGAATTGTCGCCCACAGTCACACTGCCGGCAACACTGCCTTTGGTGACGGTGAGGGTTTTGCCCTCAAAAGAAACATCTGCACCAAGGTTTTTGGCAACAAAGCCAAGGGGAACCATTGCTGTTTTGCCAACCACTACGGGTTTTATGGCATCGGTGTTTCCTGTCATTGGCACAACCGCATTTTTGACCAATGCATTTGTGCTTTCAGAAGTCATTAAAATAACATTTTTCATTCTGTCTGCAACCTGACTGTCTGTTACTGTTATGACCTCAGATATGTCGGTTGCTCTTGCATCAACATATGTTTGTTTCATATTTGTACCTCCTGTGATGTAGGTCTTATAGGGAACGGGAGCTTCTTTTCCGTCCCACAAAAACAGTTTTGCACTGAATTCATCATCTTTTTGGGGAACCTGCGCCGTCAGCTCAGTAATGGCGAGCTGAGACTCAAGTTCTTTAACATCCATCGCTTCAAGCTCCATGTCGGAGTTGTATATTCCAAGAATTGCCCAAACGGATTTTACATCATCCGGTGGTGATTCTAAAGTTAGCTTAGCACTCAGAACACCGGACGAAAGAGCATCAATGCTGTCAATATTCTTTCCGTCAAGAGAGAACACACATTCTGTCATCTGAAGACCGCCGCCCGGAAGCGTGCCAACAGTGAATGTGAGTGACTCGTCAACAGAAACTGTGTTTGACCAGATGTCTTTTGCTGTACCTTTGACGGTCAGAGTGTAGGTCTGAAGTGGTTTTAGCCTTGCATTGCCAAGGTCGGGCAAAATAGAATTGCCAAGGTGGTCAAGGCTCAAAGAAACATCCGAAAAAGGATTGCCCTCAGAATCTATGCCTTCAAAAGAAAATTTAAGCGATTGCTCCTCGATTGGTGCAAGGGGATGATTAAAGCTAAGCTTGGGAATTTCCAGATAGGAAACACCTGTCTGATTATTGTTTATATTAAATCCGCAAACCTCTAAGTCGTTTGCTTCATATATATATATGTCGTCAAGGTATATGGCATCGCCGTCTTCGCTTCGGGTGTAGGGTCTTAGCTGAACACTTGTCAGTGTTTTGAGATTTTCAAGACCGGATTGGCTTGTTATTGTAACGGCGTTTGCAAAATCGCCCTCTTCCCAATGGGTTAGGGTTGCCACAGAGTCGGATAGGTCAACAGTAACCCTTATCCTACGCCATCGGCTTGCCTTTGGCATATAATAGGTTTGGGCAGGAAATGAATTTTCAAAACAAAAACCATATTCCCACACTGCACTGCCGGCATAATCTATGAGCTTAACATCAACATCATCGCCGGAAGCATTTTTTCCGCTAAGCCACAAACGAGGCTGACCGAAATTGCTTTCTTTGTATGAAAACTCAATAACAATGGGTTTTGAATTTGAAAATCCGCTCTCCGGCGTATATGTTATGGGGATTGGATAGTTGCCGTGCCTCAGAATTTTTGCGGCATTTTTGTGCGACAAATCCACATCTTCAACAGAAATTGTTGTGCCGTTGCCCGACGGACTTTTGATATATCGGGTATCAAGATGCCACTCACCGCCCGACGTTAGCTCGGAGAGAGTGCCCGAGTTAAAGGTTACGGCAGTTGCAGCCGGAGCTTGGGCTGCTATGGCAGATGTTGAAACAAGGGAAGTGAAAACCGAAAGGGCAGTTAATGCCGATATTAATTTGTTATACTTTTTGATAACATTCACCCCTGTGTAGAAGTTATTAACTTAAAATCACAATTGTAAATTATTGTTTAGATCACTGTTTAGGTTGTTGGTTTGTAGGGGAGGGTCTCCGTGCCCTACCGAAATAACGGGTGGGGATGGAACCCCACCCCTACAATCCTAAATTAAATTCATCGATTGTAGGGAACGGGCTTGCTCGTTCCAAAAGGCTCCCTTGTGTAAAGGGAGCTGGCAGCGAAGCTGACTGAGGGATTGTTTTCTGAGAAAGTTATTCATAATCCCTCCACCAAGCAAAGCTTGGTCCCCGGCAGATTGTCAAGCAAGTGCAACACCATAAAAAACTTCAAAAGGAGATTTCCAACCTAAGCATTTACGAGGTCTTAGATTGATAGACAAAACCACTTCTTCTAAAACATCTTTGCTTAATTCGTGA
>SVJL01000034.1 GCA_015068985.1 Oscillospiraceae bacterium | reverse complement strand
TCGCTGTCGCCATCGGAATAAATGTTGTATATATCATTGAGTTCTATCATCTGTTATCTCATTCCTCCGCCGCCCATATTACCACCTCGGTTTGTGCCCATATTGCCGCTTCTGTTACCACCTTGCATACCGCCCATTCCGCCGGGCATACCACCCATACCACCGGGCATTCCTCCCATGCCGCCGGGCATCATACCTGACATTCCGCTTTGTTCGGTTGAGGTTGTAACATCAGGAAGCAAAACCTTATCTCCCTCGGCAAGACCTGCTTTAATTTCTATGTAGCTTTCGTCGGACAGTCCGGTTTCTACAACAATTGCCTTATAGCCCTCAGGAATATCGAGAGAATCTATCATATTCTGAAGTCTTTCTTTTGCCTTATCATTTGCATTTGTCTCAGAAGATTTTGTCTTTTCTGAATCTTCTTTTCCGGATTGCATTGTTTCCTCTTTTGGCATCAAATTGCCCTCCTGCCCCATGGCAGCCTCTCCGCCTGAACCCGCTTCGCGTTGGCGTCTTGTGCCATCGGAGCCTGCTTCACGCTCGTTTATTGCACCGGATGGTGGCATAGTGCGATTGTCAGGTGCTGCGTCAGAGGCAGAAGAACGGTCACCCCTTGCACCAAAATCGGGCACTGCAGAACCAATAGCCGAGCTTATGTCAATCCCCTCCGATTCACTGTCTTCCGATACTATAACAATATTGCCTCTGCGAACAGCCGAAACGGGCAAAACAATAACATTTTCCGCCTTTTCGATAACAACACTTGCCGAAACGTTCATTCCGGGAATGAGCTTGTCGTAGTTTTCGTAGGCAAAGCCCTTTTGTTGTTCTTTGGGGTTGATGGTTATTTTAACCGGATAAGAAGTTACGCCGTTGTTGGATGTGCCAACTATGCTGATGTTGGTAACAGCGGCACCGAAGGTGGTGTTTTCGATGGCATCGGCTGTGACCTCAACCTCCATACCAACCTTGAGCTTTGAAATGTCGAGCTCGTCTACACTCATTTCAAACACAAGCGACGAAAGATCGGCAATTATAGCCATTGCACCCGAGGTGTTGGAGCTTTCAAGATTTTCGCCGGCTTTGATGTTTTTTTGGATGATTGTGCCTGTGATGGGGGCTTTTACCAGATAATCATCGAGAGATTCCACAGCTTCATTATAATCTTCCTGTGCTCTCACAAGCTTTTTCTCGGCATCGCTCACGTTTTGCGTTGCTTCCTTGTAGCTTCGTTCTTTTGATGTGAGATTGCGTTCGGCACTTTTTACCGAATCGCTTGCCGCATCAACGCTGTCGGTGAGCGAGCTGTTTGAAAGAACAGCCACTATCTCACCTGCATTAACCTGATCACCAACCATAATGTTCAGCTTTTCAACCTTGCCCGAAACCTCCGAAACAAGTGCCGTTTCGCCGCCATATTCAAAGGCTCCCTCGCTGCTGCAGGCATAACCGTTTACCTCAGCAGTTGCATAGTCACCCTTTTTAACAGCTCCGGGGTTTTGCACTGTTATTTGCACATTGGTTACCGATGCGCCAACACTGTTTACAAGAGAGCCTGAAGCAATTTTGGTAACTGTGCCGCCAAGCTCTGTTCCGTTTTTGGAAAGTGTGACCGTTGCACGGCTCAGGTTTTCGGTCATTGCCGACACATAGTCAGACAAAAACTGTATTTCAAGAATCATTTGAGAATCGTTATATATGTCTGCAATTTTTCCGTTGGCGTTAATATTGTCGCCCTTAGATATGTATAGCTCAGATATTACACCCGTCTCTTTTGCCGTAACATTGAGCTTTCCGGCTTCTTCATTTGCCTCCTGAAGCTTGCGGTTGGCATCTTCAACCGATTCTTCGGCAGTTTCAATTGCATCGGCGGCATTTTCGAGAGAAAGCTTGCTTTTTTCGACGCTTGTCCTCTGTGAATCGACATTGTCGCTGCTGTTGTCAATAACATTGTGGCCCTCTTCGTTGTCCATCTGATAAAGAACGTCACCCTCGCTTACAACATCACCCTCTTCAAAAAAATCGGCAATAACTTCGCCTTTTTTGAGAGATGTTATTTCGTATTGCTGCAAAGCTTCAATGGTGCCGCTGCCCTCAATAACCGACGACACAGTGCCAACTGATGCAACAGCGGTTATTGGTCCGCCTTTGTCGGCATCTTTTTTGAAAACAAAATTGTAGCCTAAAAATCCACCCACGGCAATTACTGCGGCAAGAATTACCGCAATTGCTCTTATTCGCTTTTTGCGGTCTGCGAATACTGAGAGTATTTTATCTTTAAAATTCATATCTATCCGACCTCCGAGTACAAAGTTTTGCATTTTATTATATTATAAGTTTGTCCGATGTATGACAAATGTGAGATTTATGATAATTGAGTGAAAAATTTAATTACCATTCACCCTCAATGCCGTGCCGGAAGTTCAAACCAGAAAACACTTCCGCCGCTATCGGGCTGTTCAACTCCGTAACGTGCTCCGTGAGCCTCCAGCACTCTTTTAACAATGGCAAGACCGATTCCGGTGCCGCTTATTTCCCGTGAGTGACTGCAACCGCTGCGATAATATCTTTCCCACACAAAAGGAATGTCTTCGGGTTTGATTCCGTCGCCTGTGTCTTTAACTTCAAAGTGAGCATTTTCGCCCCTCAATTTGAGAGAAATATACACCTTTTTGTCGTTGCCGGTGTAGTTAACTGCATTGCCCACAAGATTATATATAACCTGAACAAGCTGACTGCGGTCTGCCTCAACAAATATATTTTCTTCAACATCTGTAACAAACCTATAGCCGTCGCTGTCGGAAAAGGCAAGAAATTTTTGAGTTACACTCTCAACTGCATCCGAAAGGGAAAATTCAATTTTATCGGGAGTTAATATGCCCGATTCAAGCTTTGAGAGAGCAAGGATGTCATTAACAAGAACCGAAAGACGATTTGCTTCATCAATAATAACGCCTGTGTGAAGACTGCGTTTTTCTTCGTTATCTCCCGAAATGTCTCTTATCATTTCGGCATAGGATTTTATGATTGTGAGCGGTGTTTTAAGATCGTGAGAAACATTCGCCATAAGGTCACGTCTGAGCTCGTCGGTTTTGCCAAGCTGACGTGCGGCAGTGTTGAGCACATCGGAAAGCTCTGTGACTTCTCTGTACGAACCTCTTTCAAAATGGACATCATAGTTGCCGGACGCAAGCACCTTTGCCGATTCGCTGATGCGTGTTATGGGACCTGCAAATCTTTTGGCAATAAAATAGGCAAGAGCAAGAGCTGTGAGAAGCGACAAAATTGACACTATAATGAGCTGAGATTGAAGCACACGCCGTGTTGCATCAAGTGGCTCAATTGTTGAGCTTAAGTACAAATACATTGCCTCGCCGTCTTTATCGCCAAGGTGAGCTCCATACACCAGAATTTGTCCGTTACCTCTTGAGGGGCTAACATAGGTGGTGATGCGGTTTTCGCTTTCCGAAATTTTTTGCACAAAGCTGTTCCATATTTCCGGATTAAGATCCGACGCAATATTTCCCGGTCTTTTTATTTTTTCACGAGGCGGTCTGTTAAATTCTTTTTTAAACTCTTTCATCACTTCCGGTTCTTTTACTATGTAGCCGTCTTCGGTGAGAATACTTGCAAATATTCCCCCTCTAAGCACCTGCCGTTGCCAGAAGTTTTCAAATTCTTCACTGTTGGAATTATAGAGTAAAACAAGCTTGTCGCCAATTTTTTCTATTTCGTTTTTTTTCATACTCTCATAAAAAGTGTTCAAAAATATAACCTGCAAAAGCCAGAGCACAACCATTATGACGATTGCAAACATTGCAAAGCTTCCCCAAAGATAGGTGGTCATTGTGCGATTTTTCTTTTTGTTTTGTTTCATAAGTCCTACTCCTCAAACTTATAGCCGTATCCTCTAAGGGTAACAATGTGTGTGCGATAATTCTCCATACTGTTTCTGAGCATTTTTATGTGAGTGTCGACGGTGCGGTCATCACCGTAAAAATCATAACCCCACACATCTGTTAAAATCTTTTCTCTTGAAAGTGCTATGTTTTTGTTGTTTACCAGATATACCAAAAGGTCATATTCCTTAGGGGTCATTTCGGCTTTATTGCCGTCAACATAAACATTTCTGCCGGCAAAATCAATTTTTAAGCCGCCAAATTCTTCAAGCTGCTTCTCTTTCTCGGACTCTTTTGAGTTTCGTCTTATTATTACGGCAAGACGTGCCATAAGCTCTTTTGGCGAAAAGGGTTTCACAACATAGTCGTCTATGCCCATTTCAAAGCCAAATAGCTTGTCATATTCCTCGCCTCTTGCCGAAAGCATCAGCACAGGAGTGTTATAAAGCTTTTTGATTTCTTTGCAAGCCGAAAACCCGTCGAGCCTGGGCATCATAACGTCCATAACAATTGCATCAAATTTCATTTGTCTGCACATTTCGAGTGCTTCCATTCCGTCGGAGGCTTCAAACACATTGTAGCCCTCAAAGCTTGCATATTCTTTTATGACAAGTCTGATTTTTTCTTCATCATCAACAACCAGAATTTTATACATATGCATTATCTCCCATAAAAACAAAAGTCACAAATATATGCTATTGTAGCATACATTTGTGACAATTCTGTGAAATATATTAAAATTTTATATGACAATGCCTCCGTTTGGGCTTATAACCTGACCGGTTATAAAAGAAGCATCATCGGATGCAAGATAACAAATAAGCTTTGCCACCTCATCTGCACTTCCTATACGGCAAAGAGGGGTTTCTTCACAAAGTGCATTCATATCGTCAGATGTGAGGTGAGAATTCATATCGGTGTTAATAACTCCCGGAGCCACGCAGTTGACGCATATGCCCGACGGTCCAAGCTCTTTTGCCAAAGCTTTGGTAAAACCTATAACAGCAGCTTTGGACGCACTGTATGAAACCTCGCATGATGCACCTGCAATGCCCCATATGGACGAAAGGTTTATTATTCTTCCCCATTTTTTTCTCACCATATGGTCATACACGCATTTGACAGTGTTATACAAAGAACCAACATTCACATCAAACATTTCGTCCCATTCTTCACGGGTAACATCGCAAAAAAGCTTTTGAGATGCAATTGCAGCGTTGTTGATGAGAATGTCTACGCCGCCAAATTTTCTTTCTGTTTCTTCAAAGCATTTTTTTACCGCTTCGAGATTAGACACATCGCATTTTATAACCAAAAGTGCATCTGTGGCACATTCTTTTTCAAAAGCCTTTGCTGCTTCATCGTTGCTTTTGTAGGTGACAACAACTCTGCAGCCTTTTTTTAAAAACTCCTGAGCACAAGCTTTTCCTATTCCACGAGTGCCGCCTGTAACTAAAACCGTTAGACTCATAAAGCACATCTCCTACTCCATCAGATTTTTTGCTTTAAGCACTGCTGCAATTGTTTTACCGTCTTTGATTTCGCCGTCCATAACCATTGTGAAAAGCTTTTCAAAGGGAATCTTTACAATGTCAACATACTCATCCTCATCGGGATTGGAGGTGCCGCAAACAAAATCTTTTGCAAAGTAAAGGTGTATGATTTCGTTTGTATAACCAACAGACGGATAAAACTCGCCAAGAGAAATCAGCTCTTTTGCAACAAGTCCGGTTTCTTCGGTGAGTTCTCTTTTGCCGCAATCCGCCGGTTCTTCGCCTTTGTCACGCTTGCCGGCAGGGATTTCCAATATGGCTTTTTCATATGGCTTTCTGAACTGCTCAACCAAATAGGCATAGCCATCATAGTCTACAGCAAGCACACCAACTCCGCCGGGGTGGAGAACCATCTCACGGGTTGAGGTTTTATTGCCAGGAAGTGACACAGTGTCCACAACATAGTTGAGCACTCTGCCCTCATATATGACTTCACGTTTTATGGTTTCTTCTTTAATAATCATTTTGACTCAGACCTTTTTTCTATATTCAAAAGCAATTTAACAATGAAAATTCCTACAACAGCTCCAAGCACAATTATGATGAGAGAACGAACCCACATCAGTGAATCATAGCTCTGACCAACATCAAACCCGGGCATATTGCTGTTTTCGGCTTCTTTGGTTGTTTCGCCTTTTTCGTTCACAAAAGAAATACCCGTTGGGACAGGTACTAAGGTTTTTTCGCCATTTGCTATGTTGTGAGTGTAGACCTCAGAATTTTCGACCTCATAGTCGGCATTGAGACCATTGGAGCTGACGAACATATAAAGTGCTGTGAGCTCAGCTTCCGACGAAGTGTTAACAATGGTGTCGGGCACAATAAAGCTGAAAGAATGATAGCTCGCCTCACTAACCACAAAAGCACCATTTTTGACAAGGTAGAAATTGCCGTTAAAATTCAGCGACAAGAGCACATTGTCGCCCAGCTTGGGGCGGTGGTCAAAACCCTCATAATACATATAGGACTCAAGACCCACAACGTCTATGTCTTTTCCGACAAGAGATTCCTTTTCGGGCTCGGAATCCTCTGCACTGTCGGCTCCTGCTGTGGTTTTGGTTTCGCCAACATCGTCAACAACCGACACCGAACACACCTGACCGCTTACCGACACAATTGTGCCAAACACGAGCTTATCCTGCTTTCCGGCAATTATGCTCTCAACCTTGGAAAGATTAACCGATTCGGCATATCCGGTCACTGAAGACATAATAATCACTGCACACAGAGCAAAAAGCCACACTGATAAAAATCTTTTTTTCATATTATCACAACCTTATACCCATAAATCATACACAAAAAGGCTGCCGCCATGCAATTATTTGCACCTGCAACAGCCTTTGTTTTAAAATTTAATTATTCTGCTTCTTCTGTAGCAGGAGCTTCAACAGCTGCTTCCTCTGCAACTACTTCTTCAGCAACTACTTCTTCAGCAACTACTTCTTCTGCAGCTGCCTCTTCGGCAGGAGCTTCTTCTTCGGCAGCTTCGGGAGCAGGAGCAATGAGAGCTCTGATGCTGAGACCGATTTTCTGATTTTCGAGATCGATTTCAACAACTTTTGCCTGAACGTGCTGTCCAACTGTGAGCTCGTCTTCTACTTTAGCAATTCTCTTGTCGGCAACCTGAGAAATATGAATAAGACCGTCTACGCCGGGATAGATTTCTGCAAATGCACCGAAAGGAACAATTCTAACGATTTTACAATCGATAACGTCGTCAACTTTGAGTTCGTTTTCAACCTTTTTCCAGGGGTTGTCTTCTGCTTTCTTGAAGCCGAGAGAAACCTTGCCCTTTTCTTTGTCAAATTCGAGCACATATACACTAACTTCATCACCAACAGATACAACTTCTGAAGGATCTTTGATTTTTGACCATGAAAGCTGAGAAATGTGGATAAGACCGTCTACACCGCCAATGTCTGCAAAAGCACCAAATTTGGTGAGAGACTTAACAATACCCTTATATTCTTTGCCAACTTCAATGTTTGCCCAGAATTCTTCAGAAAGAGCAGCTTTCTGTTCAACAAGAACATTTTTGATTGAACCAACAACCTTGGTTCTGCCACGCATTTTTCTGATGTCGATAATTCTGAATGCAACTTCATCACCAACAATGGATTCGAGATCCTGAAGGAATCTGTCGCTTGCCTGAGATGCAGGAACAAACACTCTTGTACCTTTGCCGGAAACGATAACACCACCGTTTACAGCCTGAATAACTTTGCCTGTGAGGATTGCTTTTGATTCAAAAGCTTCTTCAATTTCTTTAGCACCTTTAATCATTTCGAGTTTTCTCATTGAAAGTGTAACTTCACCGTCAATATCATTAACTCTTACAACAAAAACTTCTACTTCATCGCCTTCTTTATACATAGCGGTGATGTCGGCTGTGGGATCGTCGGTAACTTCGCTTGCAGGAACAAAACCGTCGGATTTGTAACCGAGGTTAATGCTGATTCCTTTCTCGCTGACACCCATTACAGTACCCTTAACTACATCCCTTGTATTTAAAGTGATCAGAGATTTTTCGTACTCCTCAAATTCTTGTGCGAAGCTTTCAGCTCCATTAATGTTTTCAACCATTTTGTCTATGACCTCCTTAATTATGCACGACGGTGTTGAAGCACCTGCCGTTATACCAATTTTCTTTGGTATATTTATATTCTGAGGAAAATCCTCAAAATTTTCAATTTGGTAAGTATTGGAACAATACTTTTTGCAAATCGATGTGAGCTTTGCGGTGTTGGAGCTGTTGCTCCCTCCGACAACAAGCATCATATCGACCTTGGCTGCTATCTGAGCAGCCTCTTTTTGTCTTTCGTTTGTGGCACTGCATATTGTGTCGAATATAAGCGGCTCGGATGCAATGCTTTTAACGTAATCGGATATTGTTTCAAAGGTGTGCCTGTCCATTGTTGTCTGACATACCAAACAAACTTTATCGCATATATCTATTTTACCATTAATATCGGATATGTCAAGAGAAATTATTGCATTATTTTCACACCAGCCATTAATTCCCTTAACTTCCGGATGATTTTTGTTGCCAACAATGACTATTTTGTAGCCCTCGGCATAATGTTTGCTGACTATGTTGTGTATTTTTTTTACAAAAGGACAAGTAAGGTCTATGATTTTAACTGCCCTTTCTTCGGCATAATCTATTGTTCTTTTGCCAACTCCGTGAGTACGGATGGCTAAAGTGTTGCCGCCCGGCAAACTGTCTACGTCTTCTATAACGCTTACTCCTCGCTCCATGAGATCATTTACCACAAATTCGTTGTGAATTATGGGGCCGAGAGTTGATATGGCATATTTTCCGGACTCTTGTTCGAGAGTTTCGATTGCACGGTTAACACCGAAGCAGAATCCGGCTGTTTTTGCAAGAATAATTTCCAACAGCCTCACTCCTCACCAAGTGATTTTATGCCGGCATATATTTCGTGGCTCACTCTTTCGATAATCTCGGGCGAAACCTTTCTTTCGCCCTCAGGCAATTCATACAGCCTTGGAGAGCCGATGTTGATTTTGATTTTTGAAAACAGACGATAGGTGGCATCAATATGTACGGGCACAACTCTTGTGCCGGTTTTAAGAGCCATAAGAGCTACCCCGCCCTTAACCTCACCCTCACCTTTAACCTTTTCTCGCTGGCCGGTGGGGAAAATACCGAGAACCTCGTCATCTTTGAGATGCTTCATGGCAGTTTTGATTGCGGTTATGTCGGAACCCGAACGCTTTACGGGAATTGCCTTTATCATTTTGAGTACCATACCAACAAAGAATATGTGAAATAGCTCGTCCTTTGCCATAAAATACACTCTGCGGTCTATGAACACCTGCAAAAGCGGAGGATCCCACGCACTGATGTGATTGCTGCAAAGTATGAACCCGCCGGTTTGGGGAATGTTTTCGCTTCCGTGAACTTCAACACGAAAAATTATGCTCATAAATGCTTTGATTATGTTGCATATGAATCTGTACATTAGTGTGTCACCTTTCGGATTATATCGCACACAAGAGCTATAGATTCCTCTAAATCAAGCTCTGTTGTGTCGGCAAGGATTGCATCATCTGCCATTTTAAGCGGTGATACCGCACGGTTAGAATCCTGCTTGTCTCTGTATTTCATTTCGGCAAGAACTTCATCGTAGCTAACGTCAACGCCCTTTTCTTTGAGCTCTGCCAAGCGGCGTTTGGCTCTTGCCTCGGGGGATGCGGTAAGAAAAATTTTAACATCGGCATCGGGCAAAACACTTGTGCCGATATCTCTGCCATCCATAATGCAGTTGCACTTTGATGCAACCCCACGCTCGGCTTCAAGAAGCCACTGTCTGACAAACGGAATAACTGCAATGTCGGAAGCTGCCTTCGACACCTCGGGAGTGCGAATGAATCCGGTAATGTCGCAGCCGTCAAGAATCATATGCTGGCCGTCATCCATACGGGCAATATCAAGCGTTGTGTTTTGAAGCATCGCCTCAACCTTGCCCTCTTCGGATTTGATGTTGATGTTTTCTCTGAGAGCCTTGAATGCAAGCGAGCGAAACATGGCTCCCGTGTCGATATAGGTGAAATCAAATATTTTAGCGGCTTCCCTTGCTATTGTGCTTTTGCCTGCACCTGAGGGTCCGTCTAAGGCTACATTTATCATTTGATGTGCAACTCCTTATATTATGCTCTGCAAAACAGACATTAATAAAATCAACACTGTTTTATATTATACCGCAAATCAGAAAATTTCTCAATAGTTTTTTTAAAATTTTTTAAACTTTTTAATCAGGACAATAACATCTGCATATAAAGTTCATGCCTTTTGTGCATTTTGCTTTAGTGCTTCCCGAAACAATCTGCACATTGCCCGAAATCAATGCCTCCACGCTGAAATCTGCTCCTTCTCCTGCAAGCACCTCTATTACGCACCCACTGCCCGGATTTATTGTCACTTCGTCTCCGGTGAGTGTTTTATGTTTTTCGCCGTCAACATACACAACAGCACCGCTCTCGCCGAAGCTTCCGGAGGCTTTAAGAGTAATTACTTTATCACTTCCGGGATAAGGCTCGGAGTTGGATGCAGGCATGATGCTTGATTCAAAAAACATATAGCCCTGAGCAAACAAAAGGAGAGCTGAAAGAAAGGTTAAAACCAGTGTGAATACCATCTTTGATGACGGCGACTTTTTTGTTTTTGACTCGCATAAAAATATTTTCAATTTATCACTTCCCGAAAATATTTTATGCATTAATTTATGCGTTCATACCGGCAAGATATGCGGTCGAAAAGGCTATCTGCAAATTAAAGCCGCCGGTGTAGGCATCAACGTCGATAACCTCACCTGCAAAAAACAAACCCGGACAAAGCTTTGATTCCATTGTTGCAGGGTTAATTTCTTTAACGCACACTCCGCCCGAGGTTATTATGGCCTCGCTGACCGGACGCTTACCCTCAACCGAAAAGGTGAAGGATTTTATGAGAGAAACAAGAGCGTGCCTTTGTTCTCTCGTTATAGAATTGACCTTGGTGCGGCCGTCTATGCCCGAAAGCTTAACAATTAACGGAATCAGCTTTTTGGGAAGCAGTGCATCAAGAGAATTTATAAAATCTTTGTTTTTTTCTTTTTCAAAGTCACGCAAAATACGATTGTCGAGAGTTTTAAAATCCAGTGCAGGCTTAAGATCAATTTCTATCTTATAGTCGCCCTCTCCTCTTATGTGTGACGAAGCACTGAGGATTATGGGACCGCTAAGGCCAAAATGAGTGAATAGCATTTCGCCAAAATCGGAAAACATCTCTTTTTTGCCTTTTAGCAAACGGATTGAAACATTTTTGAGCGAAAGCCCCATAATTTCCGACACATATTTTTCTTTTGTGACAAGAGGAACCAGCGACGCCTTTGGCTCAATTATTGAATGGCCAAGCTCTTTGGCAAAACGGTAGCCATCACCTGTGGAACCTGTGAGAGGATAGCTCACTCCACCGGTTGCAACAATAACGCTCATCGCGGTTATTTTTTTGCCGCCGGAAAGCTCCAGCTCATATGCCGAATCTGTGCGGTTTATTGCTTGTACGTTGGAGCCGACAATTATATCAACGCCGTTTTTTCTTGCATAATCTGCCAAAACATTCCTCACGTCAAAGGCTTTGTCACTTTGAGGGAAAACTCGCTTGCCTCTTTCGGTTTTAAGCTTTAATCCTTCGTTTTCCAGAAGTGACATAAGGTCTTCGTTAGTAAAAGAATAGAAAGAACTATACATAAAATTGGCATTAACCGCCGTGTTGGCAATAAAATCTTCTATTGGTGCGGCATTTGTGACGTTGCATCTGCCCTTACCGGTTATGAGAAGCTTTTTGCCCAAAACCTTGTTTTTTTCTATGAGGCAAACTTTTTTGCCGCCGGAGGCTGCCACAGCACAGGCAAGCATACCGGCGGGTCCGCCGCCTATAACGGCAACCTGATAATTCATAAACCTGCAGCCCTTTCACAGTTGGTTTTATTCTTCAATGTGTTTTTCATATACGTTATACTCTTCCCAGATGTTCTCCAGAGCGTCAAAATTATCGGACACTTTGTCACGGTTACGCATAACAAGTGCAACAATGAGAGCATTTATTATGCTGAGCGGAGCCACCAGAGAGTCAACAAAGTTAGACATATCCGAACGTGCAAGAAGCTTGTGGTTAGAATATTCCACAATGGGAGATATTTCGGAATCGGTGATGGCAATAACCTTACTGCCTCTGTTGTGAGCATATTTGACAGCGTTAAGAGTGCGGCGTGAATACCTTGGATAGCTTATTGCAATTATCACATCATCGGGACCTATGGTAAAAATCTGCTCAAAGGTTTCGCTGGCAGAGTTGGTTGTTATGAGGCGGGAGTCGATGGATATGAGATTGAGGTAGAACCCGAGAAAATTTGCAATAGAAAAACAGGTACGAGAGCCTATTACATACACCTTGTGTGCATTCATAATGGTGTCGATACAGGCAGAGAAATCTTCAACGCTCACAGTTTCGAGAGTCTGGCGAAGTTTGTCGATATCGGAAGAAAGAACCGTAGACAAAATATCTTTGTCGGCAAATTTTGACGAGGTGATTTCCATTCTCTGAGAAGCGGTGAGCTTGTTTTTTATTATTTCACGAAGCACGTGCTGAAAGGCAGGATAGCCCGAATAGCCAAGCTCAGTTGCAAAACGCACAATGGTAGATTCGCTCACACCAACCTTTTCGCCAAGCTTTGCCGCCGTCATAAACGCCGCCTGATCATAATGTTCATATATAAAATCAGCAATTAGCTTCTGGCTTTTGCTGAAAGTTGGTCGAAGGGTTTTGAGTTTGACAATTATATCGTTTTTCTTATTCATAATATTTTTTCCTTTCGTGTGCCGTTATAATTTTTGTGCACATTACCAAAAATACCCCTCCAACGTGTTGGAGGGGCTTGGGTACGTTATCGAAAAATATATTAAATTCTCAAACAGAAACCGAATTACGCTTTAACAACGTTAGCAGCCTGAGGACCTTTAGCTCCGTCGATAACTTCAAATTCAACAGCTTCGCCTTCCTGGAGAGATTTGTAACCTTCCATATTGATAGCTGAGAAATGAACGAATACGTCGCCACCGTCTTCACATTCGATGAATCCGTAACCTTTTTCGGCATTAAACCATTTTACTGTACCTTTTTGCATTATTGTGCCTCCTAAATTTTGAGCATAACTGCTCATGTTAATGTTACGAGCAGCTATAGTACTACTCACTTTTGTATATTACCACAAATTTTATGTATTGTCAACATTTTTATTGTGTAATTTATTTATAATCTGGTTTTTTTACAACATAAAAAACCCTTTGGTCACCATCATCGGGGTTTTCAAATGAAAGCTCCGAATACACCGCCTCCAGAGTGAGTCCGTTTGATGCGAGAAGGGATGAAATTTCATCGTGTGAATGATACCTTTGGGAGTGTTCTTCTTCCATTCGGCGATAGTTTTTGCCGTCTTTCACAAAAAAGTTAAGACGAAAATCGCAAAACTCACCGTCGAAGCAATTTTCCCAAGTGTAGAAAACGTCGTTTTCTTCAAACACAAAAGTGTTGTCGGAAAGAACGGTTTCGTATTTAAAGAGGGTGTTCACGTCAAACACAAAAAGTCCGCCGGGGTTAAGATAGTTATGAACAAGCGAAAAAATCTCGCCTACCTCTTCTTTTGAGGTGACATAATTAAGGCTGTCGAGCATACACAAAAACACATCGACCGTGCCATAGAGTTCAAATTCACACATATCCTGATTAAGATACAAAATCTTTCCGTCGTCGTTTTTTTTGACGGCAACATCAAGCATTGCATCTGAGGAATCTATGCCAATGCAATCATAGCCTCTTGAGGAAAGAATGGAACAAACGCTCCCCGTGCCGCAGCCAAGGTCTGCCACAAGCGACGGATTAAAAGACATATGCTTCGCAAATATCTGCTCAAGATAGTCGCAACGTTTTTCGTATTCCACATCCGAGGTGAGGCGGTCGTACACAATAGCAAAATCGTTATAGCTTGAAGAAAAATCCATATTATTTCTCCCCGGTATCCATTCTGGCAAGAACAGTGTTGTAGCCGCCGGCACCATAGTTCAGTGCACGGTTAACGCGGCTGATAGTTGCTGTGCTTGCACCGGTTTTGCGAACAATGTCACTATACACAACTCTGTCGCAAAGCATCTGAGCAACCTCTATGCGCTGAGCCATTGCCTTTATTTCGGCAACCGTGCAAAGGTCTTCCAAAAGCTGAAAGCATTCCTCCTCGGTCTGGAGTGAAAGAATCGCCTTAACAAGGGTGTTCACACTTTTTTCATCAATATTTTTTAGCATAATATCAACTCCCGCTATCAAATTTTTGTGAGTTTAGCAAAGGAAGCAAGCAAAGACCTTGTTCCTACATTATCGAAAGAAATTTCTATTTGTGCATCATTGCCTGTTGGAGTAACCGACAAAACAAGACCGTCACCAAACTTTTTGTGATTAACTCTGTCGCCCTTTTTGATGTCGCACACCGGTGCGTTGCTTTTCAGATCGGCACCTCTCGAAACACCGGGAATTGAAGTTGGCGACGAAAAAGATTTGCTGAAACTGAAAGACGGAATTGAAGAGCTTTTTTTGGCGCTGGCAACATTGTATAGTGCATTAAAGCCCGACTGACGTTTAACCTCAATATCAAGATATTCCTGAGGAATTTCCGACACAAACTTAGACACCATTCTTGCCTCGGTTTTGCCAAAGAGGGTTCGCTGCTTGGCATATGTAAGATAAAGCTTTTGACGTGCTCTGGTAATGCCGACGTAGCAAAGTCTGCGTTCCTCTTCGATGCCGTCTTCCTCCATTTCGCTCATAAAGCTCGGGAAAAGCCCCATCTCCATACCACACATAAACACAACCGGAAATTCAAGACCTTTTGCACTGTGAAGAGTCATAAGCACAACGGCATTTTGTTTTTCGTCGTAGTTATCAACATCAGAAACAAGAGAAATATTGTCGAGGAAGCCTTCAAAGGTGGGATTTTCTACCTTTTCTTCATATTCCTTCGCTTTCGACTTGAACTCTTCCACGTTTTCTACTCTCGACACAGCCTCTTCGGGAGGACTTTCGAGTAGAAGACGTGACACATAGCCTGTTGAAGAAAGGAGCTCTTCAATGAGTTGCGAAACCGTCAAGGTGTTGATTTTTTCACGGAGTGATTTTATCATATCGGCAAATTCGGTTATTTTGGTGTTGGTTCTGCCAAATACCTCGGCGTAGGAGCCGTCGGTTATTATGTCGAACATGCTTCTGCCAACGCTCAGTGCAAAGGTCTGGAGCTTTTGAACTGTCGATTCACCTATGCCCCTTTTGGGCACATTTATTATTCGGGTAAGATTCTGGTCATCATCGGGGTTAAAGAGCACTCTGAGATATGAAAGAATATCTTTTATTTCTTTGCGGTCATAAAACCTTAACCCTGCAAGCACACGGTAAGGACAGGTAAGATTTTCTTCAAATGCACGTGTCTGAGCATTTGTTCGATACAAAATTGCAAAATCGGAATATTTGTAGCCGTGTTTGGAAACTAAAAGCTCAATCTGATTGTTAACATACACTGCCTCGCTCACCTGATCGCCCAAAGAACGAAGAACAATTTTGTCACCGTCGCCGGCATCTGTCCACAAATTTTTGGATTTGCGGTTACGGTTGTTGGCAATAACATTGTTTGCAGCGGTGAGGATGTTTTGAGTTGAACGGTAGTTTTGCTCCAACTTTACAACTTTCGCTTCTTCAAACTGACGTTCAAAATTCAGAATGTTTGAAATATCTGCTCCACGGAACTTATATATGCTCTGGTCATCGTCGCCGACAACGCAAAGGTTGCGGTGGCCCTTTGCAAGCATTTCAACCAGCTTATACTGACAACCGTTGGTGTCTTGATATTCGTCAACGAGAATGTATTTGAATTTGTTCTGATAATATTCCAGTACATCGGGATGTGACTTAAACAGTGCCACTGTTTTTAAAATCAGGTCGTCAAAATCCAAAGCATTATTTTCGCGGAGAGTTTTTTCGTAGGTTGAATAAAGCTTTGCATACTGACGGTCACGATATACAGACCCTGCCTGAGCTTCAAACTCTTCGGGCGAAATGTCTTTATTTTTGCAATCACTGATTCTTGATGCAACCGACTTTAACGGAAAATTGTCTTCATTAAGACCGCAGGCTTTCAGGCAGTCTTTTAAGACTCTCTTCTGGTCGTTGGTATCGTAGATTGTAAATTCACTTTTATAGCCAAGATGAGTAATGTCTCTTCGGAGTATACGCACGCAGCAGGAATGGAAGGTTTTTATCCACATATCTTCCGACGCTTCGGGCACAAGAGCCGCAATACGTTCTCTCATTTCTGCGGCTGCTTTATTGGTAAAGGTTATGGCAAGAATCTGCCACGGGCGTGCAAGCCCTTTTTCGAGAATGTGTGCAATACGTCTGGTTAAAACAGTTGTTTTTCCACTGCCTGCACCTGCAAGCACCAAAAGCGGACCATCGGTTGTTTGCACGGCCTCTCTTTGTTTGTCGTTTAATCCCTGCATTATGTCACTCATCAGTATTTCCCCCATCATTTGTAACTAATTCTTCAACGTAGCTCCAGAACTCTTCAACTCCGGTGCCGTTTATTGTTGAGAAAGGTATAATAATGTCATCACCATCAAGACCAAGAGTGGTGATAATAAGCTTTAAGCTTTCATCCCTCTGGGACGGCTTTAGCTTGTCGAACTTTGTTGCCACAACAACCGCCCTCGGACACACCTCGCGTATGAACGAAAGCATCAGCTTATCGTCTTCGGTTGGCTTGTGGCGGCTGTCGACAAGAAGTATTACCTGAGAAAGGGTTGAACGTGTGTGGAGATAGGTTTCGATCATCTGTCCCCATTTTCGCTTTTCTTCTTTCGACACTCTTGCAAAGCCATAGCCCGGAAGGTCAACAAAATTTATGCAATCGTCTATGTTATAAAAATTTATGGTTGCTGTTTTGCCGGGTTTGGCACTGACTCTTGCCAGACTTTTGCGGTTGAGAAGTTTGTTTATCAGAGATGATTTTCCAACGTTTGACCTACCTGCAAAGGCAAGGTCGGGAAAATTTGTTTTTGGATATTGATTGGGTCTGACAGCCGAAATTGTCAGCTCCACATTATGAATATTCATCAATATTCAACTCCTTTTTTGCTGCGATAAAAGCATGCCCTCACTTTGGGCAACCAAACAATGATTTATACTCATTTGGATAGCCATTGGAGCATTATTCGAACTCCGATTTTAAGATACAAAAATCGCTCTTATTTTCACCAAAATGCTCGATAATCCGTCAGGATTACCTGTGCTTTTGGCTTAATAATAACAATTTTTGA
>SVJL01000033.1 GCA_015068985.1 Oscillospiraceae bacterium | reverse complement strand
CATACCAATATAGATACCGTCACGGGGGTTCATTTCATATTCAACACCGTCGATTGTGATAATACCCTTACCGCCAATGTTGATACAGCCCATTTCTCTTCTCTGGAGGAAGTAGTCGGCTGCAAGCTCTTTGCCTGCTGCAAGCTTAAGCTCTGCATACACAGGCATAAAACCACCGGTTATGATGCGGTCAATGTGGCTGTATACCATACGGATATTGTCTTTTGTGAAGAGGTTACTGATGTGGAACTCTTCTCTGAGTCTTTCGGTTGTATAGTGTTTAACGTCTTTTGAGTTTGATGCGTTTCTGATTTCCAAGGTTTTCCACTCCTTTTTAATATATTTACCGTAAACTTCAATCTGACTGAGTGCAGCCCACGAAAGAGGCAGCGACACCTGTGTCAGCTTCTTTAAAATTATGTATTCTGTTTCTTTCTTTTCGGGCAAAACCACTTCCTGACCCGCAGCAATACCGTCGAAATTACCGGTGATGCTTGTGCCGTCGGAAAATTCAAAATCAATTGATTTCCAGTAGGTATCGTGAGGGAAATCGGCTCTCAGATAAATAACAAATTTTTCGATTTCTACCTTCTGACCAAAATCTATGCGATATTCAAGGTCGTCTCTTGCACCGCCTGCCCAGGAATTATATGGGTAAGAACCATGCCCCTCGTTCTGAGTGTTGCCATCAATGGCGTTTCTTTCAAAGAAACAGGGGTTACCTCTGGTCACAAAGTTTGCACTTGCATGAGGGAAGAATTTAACCTCGCCGTGAAGATCGTGAGAGTTGAGAGCAATGTTGCGATAGGCATATATTTCATCGTCTTCAACTTCTCTTGCACAAAGAATATGCTCATCTCCTGTGAAAGCACCTTTTTCGTAGCCGCTTAAAAGCGCCTCGGTGGGAACTTCAAAAATAAACGACTTATTTGGTATGTGAACAATGCTTTCGGGCATTGTAGGGTCGAGCTTAACTGCCACAAATTCTCCCTCGGTGATATCCACGCGGATTTTGTCGCCCTCGTTAAATTCGCCTTTGTAGGTGACATTCAGGTTTTTGCCCTGTTCTTTATGTTTAAGAACACCTTTTTTGTCAATAACCTTTAAGTAAATAATTTTCAACACCTCCATATGTATATGAAAACTGTGTTTTTATTCCATACACAATATATTATACTAAAGCTCAATTCAAAAGTCAAGTGAGGAAAGATTTGTTTTTAACTATATGTAAAAAAGCAGGCTGAGCCTGCACCCTTGTCGCGAGCCAAATTTGATTAACACCCATTCTCGCGAACTAAATTCAGCGCAAATTCCTATACAGTAAAAAATGAAGTGCCAAAACCAAAAGGTTCGGCACTCCGTTTTTTAGCTTATGCAGCATTCATCTTTTTAACCCATTTTTTTCTGACAAACATATAACACACAAGATGCATCAATATAACAATAACCCACGAAACCGGCCAGCAGGTGAAAAGGGTTTGAATTGTGCGATTATGAGGGAGCACAAAGGCAACCCACAACATTCTTAATCCGCAAGCTCCAACCAGAGAATTGATTGCTGAGATAGTCGAATAGCCAAGTCCTCTGAGAGCACCCGACAAAACATCCATAATACCGCACAGAAAATATGGAATACCAATATAGAAAATTCGGATAACACCGTATTCCAGCGCCTCCGGCGAGTCGGTTATATATATGTTCAGAAGCGGTCTTGCAAAGATAGCCGTAAGCGAACCGAGAACGATTCCCACAACTGCCACACTTGCAACTGAAGTCCAGATAGATTTTTTTACTCTCTTTTCGTCTTTATTGCCATAATTCTGACTAACGGCGGTTAATGTTCCCTGATAGAAAGCATTCATCGCTGTGTACACAAAGCCTTCTATGTTGCTTCCGGCAGCACTTCCGGCAATAGCTGCGGTACCAAACGAATTGACAGCAGACTGAATAACCGAATTAGCTAAGCTAAAGACCGAGCTCTGCAAGCCGGCCGGAAGACCCACAGTAAAAATCTCTTTACATTCTTCCTTATAGAACCTCATTTTTTTGATAAACAGCTTATATGCTCCATCTGTTCTCACAAGAGCCATAACAACCGCCGCCGCCGACAAATAGTTGGCAACACCGGTTGCAATTGCAACACCCGCAACCCCCATATGAAAGAACACAACAAAAATCAGATTAAGAACAATGTTCACAAGTCCCGTCACAGCAAGAATATAGAGCGGTCGCTTAGTGTCGCCTATGGCTCTCAGAATTGATGCACCGAAGTTGTAGGTCATAAGAGCAGGCACAGCCAAAAAATAAATTGTCATATAAACAACAGCACCGTCGAGCACTTTGCCCTCGGGAGTTGCCATAAGACGCAACAGCGGCCTTGCAAATACTACACCAAATATCATAGCTAAAACACCGAGAATAATCCCGATAAGCATCGCGGAATGAACTGCTCGGTGAACACCTTCTGTGTTTCGTGCGCCGTATTTTTTCGACACAGTAACGCTGGCACCCACCGCAATGCCAATGCACACATTAACAATGAGTGCATTGAGGGAGCCTGTTGCTCCAACAGATGCCATTGCATCGCTTCCTGACCAACGGCTGACAACGATGATATCGGCAGCGTTATATAAAAGCTGCAGCATATTGCCGAGTATAAGCGGAATCACAAAGCGGATAATGTTTTTAAAAATTGAGCCCTGCGACATATCAATTTCATATTTTTTATTACTCATTGATACTCCCTCCGGTTTTGGGCAGCTGTAGGGAACTGCTCGTGTGTTTTGTATTCTCCAAAATTATACTCTTTTAAAAAATTAAAGTCAAGGAATTGGCTCAAAAAGGTGCACAAAAATCCGAGTGATTTTTGTGCACCTTTTCCAATGAAACATATTTGAAACTACTATTTACACTTTTTATATTCGCTCTTCACAAATTGAATCTGACAATTAATACAAACCGGATTTTACTTTTGCTGAAGAAGTGCGCTGCTGTCGGCGTCACAATACATTATTGCATTGTCCTTTTGGCGAAGAATTGATGCCGGACACATTTCTGTTATCGGACCTTCAACAGTGTTTTTAACAGCTTCTGCTTTTGTGGAAGCAGGAACAACACAAAAATTGTAAGTTGCACTCACAAGTGCCGGTATTGTAAGCGTGAGAGCTGTTTTCGGAACATCGTCGAGCTTTTCAAAGCAACCATCATTCACCTGCTGATTGCGGCAAACCTCGTCGAGAGTTACGGGTTTCACGGTTTCGGCATCGTCAAACTCTGCGACATGGGGATCGTTAAATGCTATGTGACCGTTTTCGCCAATTCCCATACACACAATGTCAACAGGATGGCTCTTCAAAAGCTCTGTATAACGGCGGCATTCTTCGGCTGAATCCTTGGCTGCAGGATTAATGAGGTTAACGCTCTTAAAAGGTTTGATGTCAAAAATCTTTTCTTTCAAGAAGTTGCTGAAACACTGGGGTGCATTTGCATCGAGTCCAACGTATTCATCCATATGAAAAGCGTTTATTCTTTCCCATTCAATGCCATCGGCAGCACAAAGATGGTGAAGCATGTCATTCTGAGATGGGGCAGCCGCAAAAATCATATTAATTTCTTCCTTTTTGGAAAGCAAATCTTTTATGCATGCAGCGATGTCGGCAGCAGCGCCTATGCCCATTTCATCTCTTGTATCATAAATTTTTACTGTAAGCTTGTCTTTTTTAAAAGTCATAGTAATCACTCCGTTCTTGAAATTATCCGCTTCATTGTAGCCTATATTTTTTTCGTTGTCAACCACACATACAGAAGATAGCAATTTTTGAAAAAAGACAGCAATTTTTAATATGTTTTCTTTTTGCAACAAACCAAACGGAGCTGCAAAACACACGTTTTACAGCTCCGTTGCATTACTTATACGGGCGGACCATATCGGTTTGGTCCCGAAGTCCCCTTTCTTGCAAGGGGAATCATCAAAACTGCCATTCCAAAGACACCAAAAAGAACAAGTGACGCAAAAGCTCCGTTCAGTCCGGAGTCGTGCAGACGACGCACAATAAGCGAAAGCTGCGGCACCAAAAGCACAAAAGCGTATACTGTAAAAACATAGTCAATAACTCTGAAAATATTAACATATATCTGTGCTGCTTCGCCGCTTTCTTCAAGAGCCTGTGCCGCCATAATGTCTACACATATCATTGCTACAGAAAACATTATCACAACTAATGCATTAAAAAGATATGCAAACCAATATTCAGATCTGCTGCTCCTGCCACGAAAATCGAAGGCTCTTTTAAACATTGCCTTATATGCAGAAAAAGGTCCATACTTTACCGGAGCATCACAAGAGTGGTTTGAATGAAGCTCCGCTCCGCAATTAAGACACACTATTAACAATTCATCGTCATATGCCTCCCCACAGGAAGGACATTTTTTGGTTTCTTCGTTCATAAAAATTCCTCTGTCGGACAAAATTATTTTGTAATCATCATCGGATAACACAAATCAAATCCGTATAAAACGATTTTATCATAATGCCGACAAAGTGTCAATCCGCAGCGTATTTTTTCATCAGACGGCTATAAAATCTGCAAATTTTAAAATCCCAGCTGCAGCAATGCATTTTCAACCACATTTTTCGGTCGTCTACGCTCGGAAACTTCACCGTTGTGCATTCGCAATGCAAACTGTTGCCGTCTTCGTATTCATAAAAAGGGCAAAGTGGATACTTCGACATATCTTAGCCCTCTAAATCAGCTTGTGAGCAGTAACAAAGGTTCCGTAAGACACGCCCTCAGCCTTACTGCCCTGAGCCGCCTGAGTGAGAGTTACTTTAACGGGGATTTTTATTTTGGCCATACGAACCAGACCAAGCTCTCTCATATAACAGCTCTGACAACCCTTTGTACAAAACTTGCGCTTTCTTGCTGATGCAAAAATGTGTCCGCACCATTGACACAAATGACTCATTTTTTTCTTGGGTTTTAGCTTAGTGGCTAATTCCGCACATTTTTTTCTGCAGTATTTTCTCGAGTTCTTTTCTGTCGTAAATGCACTTTTACAATATGGACAAATTTTTGTTGATTTCATTTTTCCTCCTGTCAAATATGGGCTTCTATAACACATCCCACAATGTACATACACACGGAGAATGCAACCAAAGCCTTATCACTGCCAAACATTCTTTCAATTTTTTGTTTCATATGAAACACATCCTTTCGTGTACACAATGCCTTTCGACAAACAAAAACACACAAATGTTTCGTTATCGACACATTTATAGTACCACAGTTTTGTGTCGTTGTCAACACATTTTTTTGTAAAAGTATTGATTTTTTTGTAAAAGTGTGTTATTATGATTACAACAAACTATGAAAGGATTGGTCAAATGCCTGCATTAGGTGACAGAATCAGACAACTGAGAAAGCAAAACGGATACACTCAAAGCGAATTTATTCGGATTTTAAAAGATAAGTATAATCTGAAAGCCGACAGAGTAATGCTCAGCAAATGGGAGTGTTCCAAGCAATGCCCCCATATTGAAACTTTAAAATGTATTGCAGATGCCTTTGACGTGAGCCTTGATTACCTGAACGGAATTGAAGAAAAGGCAAACATTAAGTTAAAAAACATCTCTCCTGCCAAAGAGGCTCAGATGCCAATGTTTGGTCAGATTGCCTGCGGTTCTCCGATTTCGTGCAATCTTGATTACAACATCGAAACAATCAGCGGAGACCATATTGACGGCGATTTTTGCGTTGTTGCACGAGGTGACAGTATGATAAACGCCCGAATTTTCGACGGCGACATAATAACCGTCAGAAAACAGCCAACCGTTGAAAACGGCGAAATTGCCGCTGTTGCCATTGGCGATGAAGCAACCCTCAAAAGAGTTTACTATATTGACAACGGCGTTATGCTTGTGGCAGAAAATCCGGCGTATAAGCCTATGGTTTTTGTTGGAGAGGATTGCTCCAACGTCATAATACTCGGAAAAGCAGTTTCGATGCACACAGTTCTTAACTAAAAATACCCTATTTTGCAAAAAAACGAAAACCAACCCCATCAAGTCCTTGATCTGCAAAGGATTGAGGGGTTTTTGTTTTTTCTGCAACACTTTATTTGTTCTGTTATAATTAGTATAGAAAGGAGTTTTATTATGAACTGCAAATCAGAAAACAACGGCATAACTCCTGAAGAGTTTGTCGACAAATACAGCACTGAAGATAATCAGCAAACAAACACCGACGACTCTTTGTCGGAAGAGTCACACCTTAACCGACAAAAACGCATTATGGTGCTCAGCGACAGGCTTTTGGATAAATTAAGCTGTGCAATTGATGAAATATCTTTGTATGCATCAAAGCAGAAAAAACGTATTAAGGAAGTTGAATACGACAAAGAGTTGAATAAACCGGTTTGCGAAACCAATATCGAATCGGAAACCGTTGAAATCAAAAACGCTCTTATTGACACCACAGCCCTAAAACAGATTGTGTCCACCCTCAAAGACATAAAAGACATTCAGCAAAGCTATAATAGCCAAGACAAGCAGGAAGAAGACAGCGGAGTTATTGTTATATCTCAAATTGAAGAAACGGAGGAATCGGAATGAACGTAGTATGGACTCCACAGGAAAAACAGGCAATGTTTCAATCACGGCCGGAATATGAGGCACTTTATGGCGGTGCGGCAGGGGGAGGAAAGTCGGATGCTCTTTTGACCGAAGCTTTGCGTCAGGTTCATATTCCACATTACAGAGCACTTATTTTGCGAAAAACATATCCACAGCTATCGGAGCTTATTGACAGAAGCCGTGAGCTATATGGCCTTGCTTTTCCGTCTGCAAAATTTAATGAAACAAAGCACGTGTGGCAATTTGCGAGTGGTGCCAAAATATATTTTGGTGCAATGCAGCACACCTCTGACCGCATAAACTATCAGGGAAAGCGTTACGACTTTATAGCTTTTGACGAGCTTACACATTTTTCGTGGGATGAATATTCATATATGTTTTCCCGAAACCGTCCGTCAGGCCCCGGAACAAGGGTGTATATACGCTCAACCACCAACCCCGGCGGAATTGGACATGGCTGGGTTAAAGAAAGATTCATAACAGCCGCTCCGCCCCTTACCCCCATAATCAGTAAAATGCAGGTTGCTACCCCCGACGGAAAGCTGACTGAGGTTGAAAGAGACCGAATTTTTGTGCCGTCAACCGTGTTCGACAACAAGCGTCTTCTGGAAAATGACCCCGGATATATTGCCAACCTGTCGATGCTTCCTCACAAAGAACGTCAGGCTCTTTTATATGGCGACTGGGACAGCTTCTCGGGGCAGGTGTTTACCGAGTGGAAAAACGACCCTGCCCACTATCAGGATCGGTGTTTTTCGCACGTTATAGATCCGTTCATTTTGCCAAAGCACTGGAAAATATACAGAGGTTTTGACTTTGGCTACTCTAAGCCTTATGCAGTTGAATGGATTGCAGCTGACCACGACGGCAGAGCCTATGTTATTGCAGAGCTATACGGCTGCACCGACACACCCGACACCGGCATTAAAGACACTCCGGCACAAATTGCCGGAAAAATTTTGGACATTGAAGCCAGCCACCCTAACCTTAAAGGGAAAAAAATTCACGGCATAGCCGATCCGGCAATATCTAAAGCCGAAACCGGTTCGTCTATTGCCGATATGATGGCAAGAGAGGGAGTGTTTTTTGATTTTGGCGACCACCAACGTCTGCCGGGAAAAATGCAGTTTCACTATCGGCTTGCTTTTGACGAGTCGGGCATTCCGATGATGTACGTTTTCAAAAACTGCCGTCACTTCATACGCACTATTCCCAATCTGATATATGACGAATCTAATGTTGAAGATATAAACACCCGCTCCGAAGACCATATTTACGATTGTGTGAGATATGTGTTTATGGCTAACCCCATATCTCCACGCAAAAATTCACTACAGTCCACTTCAGCCGGAGATGACCCTCTTAATCAGAGAGAAATAATTGGCGGAAGGTATGATTTTTACAAAATATGAACATAATATTTTACATACTCCTTATTAAATTGTTAACAAACAAAAACTGCCGGACAAACAGTCCGACAGTTTTTGTCATATAATAGCTAATTTCCTGCATTTTGAATTTGCTGAAGAATGCGGTCTTTTTCTTCCTGTGTCTGAGCTTTGCCAAGTGCATCTAAAAGACTCTCAACATTGGTAGCTCCCGACGAAGGCTGGTTTCCTTGACCGGAAACAGAGCCTCCGAGAGGAGGAATGTTTGGAGATGATGGCGGTATTTTTGCCGGTGGAGCTGTTGGCACTTGCTGAGCCGGTGGAGCCGTTGGCGGAGCGGTTGGCGCTCCCTCGGCAGATGTGGTGCCACTCTGAGCACCTGACGCACTTGCAGTCTCACCTTCTGACGGCGATTTGCTTTCGGATGGTTTTTCCTCTTCTTTTGAAGAATTTGTTTCGGTCTTAGCACTTCCTGAATTACTTGGTTTTGCCGAAACACCGGAGCTTGTCTGCGTTGAGGTTGAAGAATTATTTGTGGTTTCATTTTCTTCTTCCTCTTCATCGCCTTCTTTTTCAATTAGTTCCACTGTTATTCCGTTTTGTGTTGCATATTCATATGCATAGCTGTCTTCGTTACAATGTATAACAAGATTCGGACAACCAAGAAAAGCATCTGCACCAATTTCTGTAACAGAATCGGTAATGATTATCTTTTCAAGGTTTTCACAGCTTTTAAAAGCACCCTCACCTATACGTACAAGCTCAGGTCCAAAAGAGATGGATGTTAATTTCTTACAATCCGTAAAAGAATAATTCCCAATACTCTTAAGCTTGCTCTTTTCGGCATCAAACACAACCTTTTCAAGCTTAGAGCAGCCATAGAATGCACTGTCACCAATTTTGGCTACCGATGAAGCAAGGGTTATGTGGCGAACATTTTTAAGGTCGTCGAATGCATGAGAGCCAATTGTTTCAATGCCATCGGCAATTGTAAGGTTGTTAGCTCCTGAAATGTACTCTTTCCACGGTTTCTCTTCATGAGCTTCATAGTCTTGCATAGCCAGCTCTTCATCAATTACCGTCAGAGTGTGTGACTTAAACTCGTATCCAAGCTCTTTCATCTGAGCCTCCGAGGTCACTTCTTTTTCAGCTTTTTTGTTTTCTCTCGGTTTTTCAAAAAGCTTTTCGCCCGCCATTTGGGAGAATATGTTTATTGCCAGATATATTATAACAAAAATTCCGATTATAGTAACTGCAAGAATCCAAAGTTTATGGTCTTTACGCTTTTGTGCGGCTCTTTCGGCCGCTCTTTCAGCTCTGCGCTCTTCAAGGGAACGACGCAGAGTTTCCGACTGAATATTGTCTGAGCTAATCTTTACGGTGTTGTCCATATTGCCGCTTGTGTTATCTACGCTTTTGGCGTTGGCATCCAATTTGGAGACATGCTCATTAGCTACATTTGCTGAATCTTCATCCTCAGCATCAGCATGAACCGGTGTCTGAAATCCCGAAGCAGGCTCTTCTGTCTCCTCTGCAACAGGTTCTGCCTCAGCATCCGCAACATCTTCTGTTTCAGATTTCACATCTGCTTTTTCATCAGAATGTAAATCCGATGATTCATCAGGCTTTTCTTCTGTTTTATTATCATCGGGTTTATCAGTTTCTGATTCAACTGTGGAATTTACTTGCAGCTTTTTCATTAATTCCTTTGTTGAAATTGGAATTTTCACAGTTTCTCCGGAAAGTGCGGAATCAACCTTGCTCGAATAAGCTTCGCTTTTAGTTTTACTTACAGGATAATCACAATACGGACACACAATCTCCGTGTCGAGAATTTCGTTTTCACAATTGGAACACTTAATAACTGCCATATTACTCAACCTTTCTTATATAATACAGACATATCAATATTTTCCGGTTTTGCTGATTCTTCTGCTCCTGTTTTGCACACGGCTTTTGCCGGTTGTTTCAAATATAGAAAAAATAAATATTAAAATAAGAACAATGATAGATAGGGATTGGGTGAGGGCGGCATTTGAACCGGCTGAATTTTCGTTAATGAACGCCAATCTTTCATTTTGCCTCACAATAAGCTTTGCCTGAGCATAGTCTACGTTATAATCATAGCCAATCTGATAGATAGTGCCAAGAAATGCTTTGTCAAATTCATTATCCATACGCTTTGACGATGTGTGGGTTATTTTTATAATTCGTCCGTTATACACCGTCATATATTCGTTCTTGTAGGAGTGTCCGTCGAAATAAGAACCCATAACATACGGGGTTGGAAGCCCTCTGGATGCATCAATCCATGTTATTCTATATATGTCTTTTTTCTGAACTCCCGAATCAACAAGTGAGTTACGGTATGACAATAAAATATCATATCTGTCGGTACTCACGGATGCGAGATGATAGTCATACATAAGCCGGTGATATTTGGTGTAGCCGTTGGGGTCTTCCAGATTACCGTGTTCCTTCACGGTAACAACAAACTCATTTCCATTTATGCTTCGGGCATTAACAAACATACCGCCCGGAATCATTACCGATTCTATCCACTCCTGTTTGGAATATCCTTTGCTGCGTATGTACGACAAAAACTTCGAATCGAAGTCTTCACGATTACAAGCATAATACCCTTCGGGAAACACAATATTTCTTATTCCCCACTGAGAAATGTCGTGACCAAGAGCAACAACACAAGATGAAAACATTGCACTAACAGCTATGCATAGTGCAATTATTTTTTTTGTTATGTGCAACATATTCACCTCTAATCGTATTATTATAATTTTAAAGTCTTACGACGCCTGATAGAAAGCGGATGTAATACCATCACCGCAATTAAGATAAGTTGTGGTAGTACCGTTTGATGTTACAACGATAAAATATCCGTCTGTAATGTAACTTCCGAGGTCTGTGTTTCTACCATCTTCAGCAACGTAAAAACTACCGTTTGACCTGAAGCCATAGGCAATGCCATCATCCGACACAACCTCCGCATCAAAAGCGGATTCGCCCACAGGCACTTCGCCTTTTAAAAATTCTGCATTTTCAAAAATAATATATTTTCTTTCAATCAGATTTGCACCAAGTACCTCGCCGTCGGAGGATATAAATTCAAGCTTAGCTCCGTCCATCGACAAAATACCCTTTGATTCCGTACCGTTTGAGCTGAGCGTATAGTTGCCATCGTGGTCAACATCTATGTATACTGAACCGCCTGACTGTGAAAGAGTGAATCTGCCTTCAATCCGGGCAGCATTTTTTATTGCTGAATTAAGCATAAACACAACAACAATTGTGCATACGAAAATCACTGCCAAAGGTATTATAACCTTATACATTGCTATTTTCTTCGGATCTAATGCAAATTTTTCGGGTTCTGCAACCGCTTCGGCCTCGGTTGCCATTAAATTTTCTGTTTCTGCCACTAAAAAAACCTCCGTTTGTGTTGATATGATCTACTGTCTTTTATCAGCTCTGCTTTTCATAGAAAATAGATGCAATACCACTATCTGCTTCAGAATCGTCAAGATTATAATCGAACATAACAAAGCGGGTTTCTGCAGAGTTAAGCGTTATGGATATATAATCTCCGTCAACCGCATATCTTCCGCTAAACATATATTTAAGACCGTTGTTTTCTGATTCTTCGTTTGTGTCGATAAATTCTGCCGAGGCCTTACCTTGTGAGTTCAGCTCAATTGTCATAGTTCCTTTTTCGGATGCAGACACAAGAGTTGAATCAAACTGCGGTGCCTTTTCCACCTTGCCGAAATACACGCTCCGAAGATCAATAAGATATGAATTATACACCTGATACATATCGGGTTCTTCCTTGCCCGAAAAACCGATAGCAACAAAATCAACGCCGTTTTTGTTTTGGGATGTCCACCAGCCCCTGAGCGACTCGCCATTAACATTCTGGGCAGCAACATTACCGTCGGGCATAAGCTGCATTACAGCTATTGCAAGGGCAGGATCCTGAGAATTTAAATCTCCCTTTGTCTGGTATGTGCCAACTATTGTTTTGTTAATGTTTTCTCTGAGCTCACCTGCCTGCCTGGCATTTTCTTTTAGCTTTTCATCCATTTGCTGGCTTATCTCGGCGCCAAGCTTTTCTTGCTGAATGCTTTGGGCTACATATTGCCATATAACTGCCGTTGCAACAACAATAACAAGTGCGGCAAAAGCAATTATAGCCACAATTGTTTTTTTGGATTTTAATTTATTTTCATCTGCAGACATTGCATAAATCTCCTTTTTACATTACTATAATATCATACTATATTCTACCACATTATCAATGCTAATGCAAGAGGAAAATATTTTTATAAAATATCGTTGATTTTGAAAAAATCGTTGTTTTAACAATTGCAATATACAGAAAAAAACTTATAATATACTATAATAGTATACTACAATTTGGAGGAATATCCCATGAACAAAAAAGCATTCTTTTTTATTGACGACGTTATCTGGGCATTTCGTGATATAACACGTCAGAAGCCCAATTCAATATTTGACCAGCCTTTTCTTAAATTACTCAAGGAAGCACACGACAAATACGGCATGAAAGTGCAGCTCAACTTGTTTTATCAGACCGACTTCTTCTATGGTCACGACGAATACTCCCTTGCCGAAATGCCCGACAGCTACAAGCCGGAATGGGAAGCAAACTCCGATTGGCTAAAGCTCGCATTTCACGCACGTCAGGAATTTCCTGATTATCCATATGTTAATGCTACATACGAAGATGTTAAATATGATTTTGACAAAATAAAAAAAGAAGTTATTCGTTTTGCCGGCGAAAACACTTTTGCAACCGGCGTTATACCCCACTGGATGCCAATGAGCAAAGCAGGCGTTGAAGCTCTTCGTGATGGCGGCATAAAAATTATGGCAGTGTCGCACGGAGAAAGAAGAGATTATGACGGCAATCCCGAGTCGCTTCCATACGGTCATTCGTTCCGTCTTCTTCACAACCGCCAACCGGAGACCACCCTCTACACACGCGGCGGCCGCAACACCGCAATTGCCCGTTCTATTTGTTCTCATAATCACCTTTCGACCGAAGAGTGGGAATCTATTCTTCACACAACAAAATATATTACCGACAAAGAAACCGGTATGAATTTTTGTCAATTTGGAAACGGCCCGTGTCTTAATCTGGTAACCATTGACGAACTAAAAGATTTGATGATGCCGTTTATGAATAACGAATATTTCAGTTATGCAACACACGAGCAATATTTTTACAACGACTATTTTGCTTACCAGAGCGACTATCCGGCAAAAATTCTTGAAGCTGCAAAGGTTGCTTCCGAAAACGGATATGAATTTATTTTTGCCGAGGATCTTGTAGACTGATTAACAATAAAGAACAGCCTACATTTCAAAAACGAAATGTGGGTTTTATGTTTGATAAATTGTTGCACTTTCATTAAATATGTGTTATCATTTACAATAGTTATCTGACCCAAATCACACACCCTAAAACAAATACGTTCAAAGGAGAACTACGTACATATGAACAAACTACCCGACTTCAAAAATGTACCAAACAAATACCGCCCCATTCCTTTCTGGTCGTGGAACGAAAAGCTCGAAGTTTCCGAAACTAAGCGTCAGATTGACCTGATGAACGCTCAGGGCATTGGCGGATTTTTTATGCACGCCAGAGGCGGACTACAAACCGAATATATGGGCGAAGAATGGTATGAAAACGTGAGTGCCTGCATTGAAAAATGCAAAGAAAACGGCATGATTCCGTGGGCATATGACGAAAACGGCTGGCCAAGCGGATTTGGAAACGGCATCGTTAACGGAAAAGGCAAAGAATATTGCCAGAAATATCTAAGATACGAAAAAGGCAGCAAAAACACCGACAATACCATTGCAAACGTGAACGGCTATCATTTTTATTATGATGTTAATCCATTTTATGTTGACACACTAAACAGAATGATTACCGATGATTTTTTAAATAATATATACACTCCCTACTACGAAAAATTCAAAGGCGAGTTGGAAGGCTTTTTCACTGATGAACCCCAGATTTCACGAAATGGCATTCCCTGGAGTCTGATAATGCCCGATGAATACAAAAAAGCATACGGCGAAGCTCTGGAGCCGGTGCTCATTGAGCTTTTTGTTGAAACCGGAAACTACAAAGACACAAGATTAAAATACTGGAAGCTTGTGACAAATCTTT
This sequence comes from Oscillospiraceae bacterium, assembly GCA_015068985.1. Lineage (GTDB taxonomy): Bacteria > Bacillota > Clostridia > UMGS1810 > UMGS1810 > RGIG1828. The sequence continues at coordinate 3,274 of SVJL01000033.1, read as the reverse complement.
TTTCGGACAACTTTATGAAGCCGGTGTATGAATGGTGCAAGGCTCACAATTTTAAGCTCACAGGGCATCTTGTGCTGGAAGAAGATTTGTATTGTCAGCTCACAACCAACGGAGCCTGTATGCCCCATTATGAGTATTTTTCTATTCCCGGAATGGACTGGCTCGGCAGAGATATTCGCGACACACTCACCCCCTATCAGCTTGCATCTGTTGCTTCCCAAACAGGCAAAGATCAGGTTTTATCGGAAACCTTTGCCCTTTGCGGTCACAACATAGGTCACGATGAGCTAAAACGTATGTATGAATTTCAGATGGTGAGAGGCATAAACCTCCTATGTCAGCATTTGCAGGGCTATTCTAACCGAGGAATCAGAAAAAGAGACTATCCGCCAGCAATGTATATTCAACAGCCATGGTGGGAAAGCTACAAAACCTTTATCGACACCATGAGCCGCACGGGTATGATGCTCTCGGGTGGCGACGACGGAGTTGACGTGTTGGTTATTCACCCTCAGACCACAGCCTGGACACTCTATAACGACTCGGAGTTTTATGACAAAGAAAACACTTCGGCAATGGATGCAATCAGAAAGCTGAACGATGAATTTATGAAAGTGCTCCTTTGTCTGGAAAGAAAGCACATCAATTTCCACCTTGGCGACGAAATTATGATGGAACGTCACGGCAAAGTGGAAAACGGAAAATTAATTATCGGCAAAAAGAGCTATTCAAAAGTTATCATTCCCCCACACGATGTATTTTTTGAAAACACCGAGCGACTTATTAACGAATTCAAAAACAGCGGCGGCATTGTGACAACTGCAGAAGAGCTTGAAGAAAACAATATCATTAACATTGCAGAAATAACATATTGCAAAAGAATTTGCAAAGATTACACACTGTATTACTTTGTTAACAGCACCGAGAATACATATGACGCTTTCATAGCCAAAGGCAGCAAGCGAATTGATGCTCAAACCGGAGAGATTTTTGACTTTGACGGTCATTTCTGTTTCAGAAAATATGATTCGCTCATTGTTATAGACGACGGCAGCGGAAGAAAAGAAACTGTTAAAGCCCCAAAAAATCTGATACCTGTCGACCTTGGCGGAGAATGGACAATAGAGAGTATGAGCGAAAATATTCTCACGCTTGACTACTGCGACTACTATTTTGACGAAATGCTTCAGGAAGAAAACGGCTATGTGCTCAATGCCATGTATCGTGCACTTGACCTGAAACGCCCGCTCAAGCTGAGATGCGATTTTCACTTTAAAGCCGACTATGTGCCCGACAATTTGCAGCTTGTGTGCGAAACACCCGAGATTTTTGAAATCAGCATTAACGGCGTCAAAGTCGACAAAACAGATGCCGGATATTTTGTTGACAAATCGTTCAGAAGAATCGACATTGCAAAATATGTGGTGTGCGGAAACAACACTATTACGCTCACAACCGATTTTTGCCAGAGCGACACAGTGTATGATAACATTGAAAAAGGCAAACAGTTTGAATCTGAAAAAAATAAACTCACCTTTGATATGGAAATTGAGCAGATTTATCTTATCGGCAATTTCTCGGTGGCAACAAACGGGAAATATGAAGACCTGCCTAAAAACGCAAGCCGTTACACCGGAGATTTTGTCATAACAAACCCCAAAATCAGCATAAGCCTTAAAAACATTGAACAGCAAGGCTTCCCGTTCTTTGCAGGAAATATGACCGTTTCCAAAACATTCAATGTAACAGATGATAATATGATGCTCAGCTTTAAAAAACGAGGCATAAATGTTGTTGATGCAAAGATTAACGGAGTGGAAATCAAAAAATTCATGTGGGAGCCGTATTTTGCCGACATAACAAGCCTTGTTTGCAAAGGTGAAAACAAATTAGAGCTCACCCTGACCGGAAATCTTCGCAATATGCAAGGTCCTCTCCATCTTGAAGAGGGCGAAAGCTATAGTGTTTGTCCCCTTCATTTTTACAAGGAAAGCTGCGTGTGGAACTGGGGCTATGAGCCGGCAGAGTGGAACGATGATTACTGCTTTGTTGATGTGACAATTGAAACAAGATAAAGAATAGGTACTGAAAATCCGAATTTAATTGTTAGATAAATTATTGTTTATTGCACTGTTTAGGCTGTAGCGAAAGGCTTCTCCTTGAGGAGAGGCTCCGCCACAGGCGGTGGTGAGGTGTAGATTGCATAGCAATCGTTATTCTTTTTCACCTCATCCACCGCAAGCGGTCCCCCTTCCCCTCAAGGGGAAGGCTTTCTTTCGACAACATTCGACATATCCATGTAGTTCGTACCAAAAAGAGGCCACAGCAAAACCGTTTTGATTTTGCTATGGCCTCTTTGCTTTTGTTAAACTTCAGACATTAGTTATTCAATTTTGAAAGATATCTTTCATATGCACCCTGTGCAATTTCAATATATCTGTCATATCCTTCTTCTTTTGCCTGCTTTATTGCATCATCATAGGCATCTATAGACTTTTTGCCAAGAATTATATCACAGATTGCAACCTCGAGGTTTGCTTCAGCAATTTCGAGAATATCGGTGTATTCACGTGTTTCTTCCTCTGTGTAGCTGAGTGCGGGAAGAGCGTGCTCTTTTGCATTGTCTTTTGCAATGTTCCAGGTTACGATAGCTTCTTTCTGACGGTCAAGCTGATAGTAGCCGTTCAGATAGTCACGATGCTGATTGTAGCCGGGGTGGTTACAGGGGAGCATATAGTGATAGAGAGCTTCGGTGATTGATGTGAACCCGTTTTCTTCAAGATTGGTAATCTTTTCGGTATAGGTATAATATTTTTCGCCGTCAATTTCTTCAACGGTGTAGGTGTCGCCTTCAACACCAAAGAGCTGGAGCTCCATACCATCCTCGGAGTAGATAAAGTCACACCATTCGATGGCTTTTTCGTAATTGCCGCAAGAGGGCGAAATACCGATAGCAAGAGTTGATGCGTCTTTATAGTATTCCTGGAATTCTGCAATCTGACCTTTTTCGGCAACGGGGAACGGACAAGCCACAAGGTCGTAGCTCGGATCTATCGCCTGAGCAGCAGGAAGAATTTTGCCGATTGCGGAGCCTGTGTAGCCGTGAGCTGCCATTGATGTGCCGTTGGTCATATTAGCTTCAATTTTCTGAGAATCATTTGTTATAAATCCGGTGTCTATGTAGCCTGCTTTAGTCCACTCGGCAACCTGAGCAACATATTCTTTGAAGCCGGGCTGGAATGGTGCAAACACAACATCGTCACCCTCAATGTAT